>NZ_JBWSOR010000015.1:0-88234 GCF_056629435.1 Nocardia sp. TBRC8007
CGAGGGTTGCAACAACAATCCTGCTCAACGTCGAACCGATACCAGCGTGAATACGTATCTCGCCACCAATGATATTTCGGACGCTGGCGTCGAAGCCAGCAAACAGTAAGCGCGCCAATTCAAGTCGCGATTCGTAAATGACATGGCCACCAATCGTGCTCGACCAATAGGTGCCCGAGTAGTGCTTCTGCCCGCGATATCACCGGAACGTCCGCCAGGGAGCCGCTGCCGCGAGTTCGTCAGTGCCGGCCGCAATCCACTCCCGCGAAACTTCGCTCAGGTCGTCAGCACGTCGGAAAGAGACAGCGGCTGGCTCGTCTGCTCTGTGGCCCATTGGCGATCACCTCGGCCCTGCGATCGGATCTGATCTCTCAGTGATCCGATCGTTACATGACCGTCGGCGAGGCCTTGGCATTGTACGGCCCGCGTGTCTCACCAATCTGGCGGATCCGCCAACCTTCCGCCATCAGCCATGAGATTCCGCCACGTTCTGTGAGAACCTACACATCCGATCAGCCGCGCGCCATGTCCACGAAGCGGGACAGATGCAGCTGGTGGGCCACGGTGATCGTCGCGGTAGGGCCGTTGCGGTGCTTGCCGAGAATCAGGTCGGCTTCGCCACCACGCGGGTCGTCGCGCTCGAACGCGTCGGGGCGGTGCAACAGGATGACCATATCGGCATCCTGCTCCAGCGAATTGTGGACTGAGATGCCTTGGGCCACGAAATTATGTGTACCGGGCACTGTACCGTCGAATACGTCTTGCTCTCCGAGCGGAGTGATGTCGAGGATCTTGTCCCAGAACACATCATTGGTCGCGGACATCTCGATTTCCGCGTCGTCCAGCACTGCCGCTACACGAGCAAGCCGAGACCGGCTCGGCGAGTGCTTCCGTATTGTCGATCCACAGAAGCGGGAGCCCATCGCCGCCGAGAATTCGCGGTGTGTCATGTTCTTCGCGGCGAGGAGGGTGCGAACCTTCGACCAGACTTCACGCGGAACCGTATTGACGTTCGTATTGCGTGTCATCGGCTCCAATTCGACGAGGGCTTCCCGCGCCGACTGTCCGTGCGCGCCATGAACGCTGATGTCGCGCAGGAAGACGAGTTGGTTCTCCGAGCCATCGATAGTGAGATGCCAACAGGCACGGTAGCCGGTCTTGCGAACTTTCTTGATTCGGCTGTGCACACCCACGCGAAGTAGGAGTTGGACTACATCATCGATCAGACGGCGGCTGGTCGACGCATAGTAGATCCGCGCCTGGCGTCCTTTCGCATCCCAGCGCACCGAGCCAGCTGTGGCCCAGAGATGACGCAGAAACAAGGCGATTTGATCGTTGGGGAGTGTGAAAATGCACTGGGGGATGAATTTCTCATAGCTGCGCGGGCCGAGCAGGCCCAGTTCGTCGAGCCATGAGGCAATGGGGTCGTGCTTACCGTGGGGCAGGTGCTCTGGTGCGCGCAAACGCAATGTAGTCGCACGCGCGGCGGCGTAGTCATCCCGAATCGCCTTCACACCGAAGTGGATGGCGGCCTGTGTGACCACCGTGAGATTTTCTTCGTCGCCGGCATAGCGGATCGGCTGGTGCTTGATACAAGAGCCACCGCCGATCATGCGAGCCAAGAGGCTCACTTCGGCATCCGGCATTCGGGTAGTGTGCACTGGTTCGGGGACGCGGCGCGGGATGGCGAGCCGGTCGCCGACGTTTAGATTCTCCAAGGGAATCCAGCCGTCGACGGTCAGGAATGGGTGGTTGCCCGTTGCTTCGACCTCACGTCCGGAGGCGAGCCGGAGCCGGAAGACCTCCTTGCGACCGCTGGGGAAGACCTTCACCATTGGCCGGGCGACCATCCGCATCCGCTCATCCAGCGACCACACGAGCGGCTGCTCCCCACTGGCGAGCAGTTCACCGAGAGTCGTCTCGGCACCGGTGTCGGCGCGCAGGATTCGAGTCGACGCCGGGAGGCAACCTGATTCGCGCAGGTCGGAGACCATGGGGCGTTTATCGGTGCGTTGTTCGGGACCACGGTTGAGCTGACTGATCGCAATGACCGGGACTTCGAGTTCCTTGGCGAGCAGTTTCAGGTTCCGGGAGAAGTCCGAGACTTCCTGCTGGCGAGATTCGACCTTCTTGCCCGAGGTCATCAGCTGAAGGTAGTCGACAACAACAAGCCGCAGATCGTGCCGCTGCTTGAGTCGGCGTGCCTTGGCCCGGATCTCCATCATGGTCAGGTTCGGCGAGTCGTCCACGAATAGCGGTGCTTCGCTGATCTCGCTCATCCGCCGCGCCAGTTTGGTCCAGTCGTCGTCGCTCATTCGGCCGGACCGCATATCGCCGAGCTTGATCTTCGCCTCCGCCGACAACAGGCGCATGACGATCTCGGTGCGACTCATTTCCAAGGAGAAGATGACGCTGGCGAGGCCGTGTTTGATCGAGCAGCTGCGCATGAAGTCCATGCCGAGCGTGGAGTTGTGTGTCGGCACTTTGGATGGACCGGCGAGATAGAGGTGGTCGCAGCCCGCGACCTCGACACAGCGGACCGGGCGGGTATCTACCCTGCGAACGTCGACGATACGCCGTGGCTCGGCGTACACGGTCTGTGGGACCGTGTGATTCGGTGCGCCATCCGCCGACCGGATGCTGTGTACGATGTCGCCGGTCGTTCGTACCGAAGCGTGTGATCCCTCGGAACCGGCGATGGTGAGCCACTGATGCCGCTCGTCGGCGACAATGACTGTGCCATCGGAGAACTCCACCTCGTAGCAGGGTCGATCGGTCATCACCTCGGTGGCGGCGACCACCAGGGTGGGGTGCCCGTCGAGCCCGAGCAACTCGTCACCGACGCGGACCTCGCCCATGGTCGTCCAGCCGGTCGGTGTGGGTAGCGGAGTATCCAGTGCCAACGCTTTGCCGACGCCGGGTCGTGCGGCGATGATGACCATCTGACCCGGATGGAGGCCATTGGTGACTTCGTCGAGTTCGCCGAACCCGGTGGGGACGCCGAGCGAGATACCGCCGCGGCTGGCGATGGAGTCGATCTCGTCCATCGTCGGCTGGAGCAGTTCCTCTAAGGGGAGGAAATCCTCGCTGTTACGGCGCTCGGTGACATCGTAGACCTCGGCTTGGGCACGGTCGACGACCTCGGCTATGTCCTGACCGTCGGCACCTGCGTAGCCGTACTGGACGATGCGGGTACCCGCCTCGACCAAGCGGCGAAGGATAGCTTTCTCCGCGACGATCTCGGCGTAATAGCCGGCATTAGCCGCTGTTGGAACAGTCTGAGTGAGCGTGACCAGATACGGGGCGCCGCCGATACGCTTGAGTTCGCCACGGCGGTCCAGTCCGGCGGCGACGGTCACCGGGTCGGCGGGCTCCCCGCGGCCGTAGAGATCGAGGATGGTGTCGTAGATGGATTGGTGGGCGGGCCGGTAGAAATCGCCGGGGCGAATCACCTCGACCACATCGGCGATAGCGTCCTTGCTCAACAGCATGCCGCCGAGCACCGACTGCTCGGCCGCCATATCGTGTGGCGGTTGGCGACCGAAATCTTCGCCGGGGGGGTCGGGCGGGAAGTCCGCATGGCCGCGGTCATCGGTGGTTGTCACCAGACTTGACCGTCCTCTCTACCCGCGGGGTTGCACCCTGTCGATTCGTTCTACTTCCGGACACCGACACGTTCGTTACGTGGGCTGACCAGGCTTCAGCTACCGTTCCGACACTGCTTCCGGTCGCTGTCGACAGCAGTGTGCGCACGGCGATGCGATGAACCTAGGCGACCCGAAAGCCACCCACCAAACCACATTGTGTACACAGCTGTGGATAACTTGGGGGAGAGTCGAGTCAGCTGTGTGCATCCCCTGTGGATAACTTGGGGAAAAATCAGTTCGATGCGTTCAAACACACAGATAGATATGGGCTTATGCGTTTTTCCACGTGTGGATTAATTAAGCTTCAGCGTGTTGCCTCGATTGCGCGTCCGGGCGTGTTGGGTTAATAGGACTTGTCGCGAACATGACTTCGAGAACATTTCGGACAGCCGGCCCCGGCAGTAATCCACAAGAGGCAAGTCGGAGCTCCTATGGAATAGGCTGCGATGTCTGGATTGCCCAGAATGGCGCTTTCGGTCTTACAGCAAAGAATTCGCTACTCAGCGATCGGGTGGAATCGCGCAACGGAGGACACCTCCTGGGCGGTACTCGAGAGGTGTCCTCGCCGCGATGCCCGAATCAGGCGGTTCCCGAATCAGGCGGTTCCCGAATCAGGCGGTTCCCGAATCAGGCAGCGGTGACGATCAGACCGAATTTGGCTACTACATCCGGGTGCAGGTGCACCACGACAGTGTGTTTCCCGGTTGTCTTGATGTGCGTTTTCGGCAGTTCAATGCTGCGCTTGTCGACGACGGGACCACCCGCCGCTTTGATAGCGGCCGCTACGTCCGACTGGGTCACCGAACCGAACAGTTTGCCGGTGCCCGCGGTCTTCACAGTCAGTGAGACCGACTCCAAGCCTTCGATGGCCTGCTTGAGCTCGTTGGCATGGTCCAAATCGCGAACCCGACGGGCTTCCTGCGCCCTGCGGATGCCCTCGACCTGTTTCTGGGCGCCACGGCTGGCCACGATCGCCAGGCCACGCGGCAGCAGATAGTTACGGCCGTAGCCGTCTTTGACCTCCACGGTGTCACCGGGGGCGCCGAGGTTGTCCACATCAGCGGTCAGGATCAACTTCATGTGCGTGCCTCCCTTTCTCAGCGAGCCGTGGACACGTAAGGCAGCAGCGCGACCTCACGCGAGTTCTTGACCGCGATCGCGATATCGCGCTGGTGCTGCACACAGTTTCCGGTGACGCGGCGGGCGCGGATCTTGCCGCGATCGCTGACGTACTTGCGCAGCAGTGCCGTGTCCTTGTAGTCGATCGTGACAGTTCCGGACTTGCTCTCTTTGCAGAACGAGCAAGCCTTCTTCTTGAGCACCTTTTCGCGCGCGGGCGCTTTAGGCATGGTCTTTACTCCGTAATCATCCGATGGCCCGGATCGAGTGGGCCGTTGTGGCCGTTCTCAGAACGGCGGTTCGTCATCCATGCGGCCGCCGCTCCCGAAGGAGCCTGCCGCGGGCGCGCTGCCCCATGGGTCGTCCTCGGCGCCGCCGGGACGCCCGCCACCACTACCGGAGGAGGCACTACCGGAGGAGGCGTAGCCACCCCCGCCACCGGACCCGAAACCGCCGCCCCCGCCGCCGCGGCTGGTCTTGTTGACCTTCGCGGTGGCGTAGCGTAGCGAGGGCCCGATCTCATCGACCTCGAGCTCGAAGACTGTGCGCTTCTCCCCCTCGCGGGTTTCATAGGAGCGCTGCTTGAGTCGTCCGCTCACGATGACTCGGGAACCCCTGGTCAGGCTTTCGGCGACATTTTCCGCAGCGTCGCGCCAGATATTGCAACGCAGGAACAGTGCTTCGCCGTCTTTCCATTCGTTCGAATTACGGTCGAACACCCGAGGAGTCGACGCGACGGTGAAATTCGCCACCGCCTGTCCTGCGGGTGTGAATCGAAGCTCGGGGTCGGCCGTCAGATTTCCGATGACGGTGATGACCGTGTCGCCTGCCATATGGTTCCTCCTGCTCGGTATGCAGTCCGCGTCTGGCTGTCGCGCTAGAGCCTAGGCACAGGCTCCGACGCAAACGCGGGTGCCGGACTACTTGTCGTGGCGCAGAACCTTGGTGCGCAGCACCGATTCGTTGAGACCGAGCTGGCGATCGAGTTCGCTCACCGTCGCGGGTTCGGCGGTCAGGTCGACCACAGCGTAGATGCCTTCGGCATGCTTGGCGATCTCGTAGGCGAGCCTGCGACGGCCCCAGATGTCGACTTTGTCGATCTTGCCACCGTCAGTGCGAACGACGCTGAGCAGATTGTCCAGCGACGGACCGACGATGCGCTCGTCCAGGCTTGGGTCGAGGATGACCATTACTTCGTAATGACGCACGGACCAATCACCTCCTGTGGACTGGGAAACGGCCACGGACGGTCCGTGGCAGGAGGGTCGTTGCGTCAGCAACCCGGCAAGGGTACCTGAACACCAAATGGACGGTGAAATTCCCCCGAGGAACGGTGCCGCTGTCCAACGGGGCCGCTTAGGGTGGTTCCATGCCGACCGGACTCGCCGCATCCGTCCTCCACGCAGGTCGTATGCGACGCCGTGTGGCGTCGACCGCGATAGTGACGTTGCTGTGCGGCCTTGCCTTGGCGTTGGCGTACATGAACAAGGCGCGTTGCGCGGGGGCGCCGTTCGATGCGGACGGGCGCAGCCTGGTTTTCGACGTAATCAAGGATTCGGATGTCTGCTATTCGGATATCCAATTCCTCTGGCTCGGCCGGGGGATCAACGAGCACATCTTCCCTTATGTGCACGGCGGCATCACCGCCAATGGTGTGCTGGTCGGTGGCGCGGTGGAGTACCCGGTGCTCAGCGGTGTGCTGATGTGGCTCGGTGCGGTAGGTGCGGGCAACGATGCCGAGTTCCTGCGCCATTCTGCCCTGTTGCTCGCGCCGTTCGCGCTGCTGACCGCGTGGATGCTGGTCCGGCTCGTCGGCCGAGCCGCTCTGCTGTGGGCGGCTGGGCCGCCGTTGGTGCTCTATGCCTTCCACAATTGGGAGCTTCCGGTGGTGTGCATGGCGACAGCGGCTGTCTATGTGATGGGCGTGTTGACCCGGTATTCGCTTCGCACAAGAGGAGTCGTGGCCGCGGTGCTGCTGGGTCTCGGGTTCTGCCTCAAGCTGTATCCGGGGATTTTCGTGCTGCCATTGCTGGTCTACGTGCTCACCGGGGGGGACGAACGCGACCAGGATGATTCCGATCGCAGTATGGATGTCCGCGGTGCGCTGCTCACTGCGGCCGCGGCGATCGGCACCGTACTCGCGGTGAACGTGCCGTTCGCGCTGTTCGGCTACGAGGGTTGGCGCGCGTCGATCACTTTCCAGCAGTTGCGTCAAGCTGATATCACTACGAATTCCATTTGGTACTGGGGACTTAGACCGATGTTCGGGTCGGATGGCCACAGCGAGGATGCGTTTCAGCAGGTGGTCTCGGTCGCTTCGCCTGTGCTGGTGCTCATCGCGTTCGCATTGGCGATGTGGCTCGGTTGGAGGCGATATCTGGCGACTGGCGTGTTCCCCTGGGTAGGAGTGAGCGGCGCGATGCTGTGTGGTTTTTTGTTGTTCCACAAGGTGCACTCGCCGCAGTACACCTTGTGGTTGGTGCCGTTCCTCGTGCTGCTAGAGGTGCCGTGGTGGCTGATCGGCAGCTATCTTGTCGCGGACGCGGCGGTGGGAATCGGGGTGTTCCGCTACTTCTATTCGATGGGATCTGGGGGGTCGGGTACCTCGGTGGACATGATGGAGAGCATTGTCCAATTCGGCGTGTGGGGTCGTGCGAGCCTGCTGGTCATGTTGTTTTTCGTCTTCCTGGGGGCATCGCTGCGCGGACATCGGCCGGTACAGTCGCTGGCGCTGCGGACAGGCCCCCGTGCTCTGATCCCGGTGCACTGAGGTCTGTCCCGCCGGGTGTGCGGTGTGCTCGGCGCGGCTGCCCCGCAGCGCCCTGCCGCACCAGCGGCGCGTAACCATCCCACGGCGAGCCGGATACGCGCGCGATGGAAGAGCTGCGCTATTTGCGCGCGCTGTGCCAGCGCATGCCCCACTGATAGGCCTGGTCGATCTCACGCTGGGCGCCGTTGATGTAGCGAACTTCCCGATGCACGGTGATTCCGGCGCCCTGGTTCTGCAGCAGGGCGATGACGCAGGATCGGGCGCCGTTCACCGGGGAGTCGAGCCGGACCTCGATCTGTGGACCCGCCGTGGGGTGTAGCGTCACGACCCCATCGGCGGCAGCCCAGTTGGGCACGCCCTCGTAGATGAGGGCGAAGATCAGGATGCGGCGGAACAGTTCGGGCCGGGCGAGATTGATGTGCATGGTCTCGCCACTCGCTGTCGAACCTGTGCGATCGTCTCCGTCCAGCTTGATGTGGGGCTCGGCCTCCAGCGCACCGAAATTGTGTCCGATCGCCTGCACTACACCTTTGCTGCCATCGGACAGTTCGTACAGGCAGCCGAGGTCCAGATCGACGGGCTTGGCTCGACGGAAGAAACCTTTGGACCCGCTGGACCAATTCAGGTTCACCCGCATGATGCCCTGCTGCTCGCCCGGTTTGGTCAAAGTGATGCTCGGTGTCGCTTTCGACAAAGTCACCTTGGATAGGTTTACTTCGCCGAGGTTGTCGTTGATCGCCATGACGAGTCCCCTGAGGAGCGAGTAGCGGCAGTGATATCCGTCGAAATAGCGATATCCGTCGAAATAGCACAGGCAACGGGGTTGCTGCCGCAGTGGGCCTTCGGTTGTCTGTCCAGAAGCTGGATGTGGTGATCAGCCTACCGGTGTGGCTTCCCGTTTGCTGTCCGGTGTCGTTTCGCCGGCGCGGCGGTTGCGGATGACGCTGGTGATGAACGCGGCCCCGATGAACGCGACGCCGATCAGGCCGGTGATGATCTCGTTGACATGCACGCCGATCGAGACGAGCAGGATCACCGCCAGTGCGCCGATCGCCCAGTGTGCGCCGTGCTCCAGGTAGACGTACTCCGACAAGGTGCCTCTGCGTACAAGGAACACCGTGATCGAGCGGACGAACATGGCGCCGATCAGGCCGAGGCCGATGGCGATGATGATCGGGTCGGAGGTGATGGCGAATGCGCCGATCACACCGTCGAAGGAGAACGATGCGTCGAGCACCTCCAGGTAGAGGAACAAGAAGAAGCCGGCTTTGCCGGTGGCCTTCACCAGTTCGGAAGGGCCTTCGGTCCGTTCTTCGGTATGGAACATCGAGCCGAGTCCGTCGACCGCGATATAGGTGATCATCCCGAGCAGGCCTGCCACCAGGACGGTCGAGCGGTGTGCGTCGTCGGCGACGTATTCCGCGGTGAGGATCAAGCCGGTGCCCGCGACCACCACCGAGAGCATGTCCAGCTTGCCCGCCCTGGCCAGCGGTCGTTCCAGCCAGCCGAGCCAGGTGGTCTCGCGTTCATCGAAGATGAAGTTGAGGAACAGCAGCGCCAGGAACATACCGCCGAATGCCGCGATCTGCGGATGTGCGTCGGTCAGTAGTTTTTCGTAGCTCGGGCTGCCGTCGGGGAAGGTCAGCTTGCCGTCCGGCGGCGGGTTGAGCGCCAGGTCGAAGGCGCGGATCGGGTCCAGCCCCGCGGTGATCCACACGATGGCGAGCGGGAAGACCAGGCGCATACCGAAGACGGCGATCAAGATACCGACGGTGAGGAAGATCCGCTGCCAGACCTCGCTCATTCGTTCGAGGACAGTGGCGTTGATCACGGCGTTGTCGAACGACAGCGATACCTCGAGGATGCCGAGGATCATGGCTAGCGCGAGAGCGGTCGGCCCGCCGTACAGGAATGCCACCACGAGCGAAGCGACCGTGACGAACAGGGACATGCCGAATATGCGCAGGACCACGCTGGGACCTTTCATGAGGTGAGGCGAGTCGGCGGCGGTTGCTACCAGCGTGGCCGCCGAACCGCCAGTTGTCCAACGCTGTGCCCGGACTGTTGGCGCGTCCGGGTCGCACAGTTAAGGGGGCCCGTCGCCGGGCCCCCGGTGAACAGCGAAGTGTCGCTCAGACGTTCACACCGTAATCACGAGCGATACCCGCCAGGCCGGAGGCGTAGCCCTGGCCGATCGCGCGGAACTTCCACTCCGCACCGTTGCGGTACAACTCGCCGAAGACCATGGCGGTCTCGGTGGAGGCGTCCTCGGTGAGGTCGTAGCGGGCGAGTTCCTCGCCATTGCTGCGGTCCACGACTCGGATATAGGCATTGCGGACCTGGCCGAACGACTGCGAGCGGGAGTCGGCGTCGTAGATCGAGACCGGGAAGAAGACGCTCTCGATGGTAGCCGGAGTGTTCGCCAGGTCGATGTTGATGACCTCGTCATCGCCCTCGCCCTCGCCGGTCAGGTTGTCGCCCGCGTGCTCGATCGTTCCCTCGGGCGAACGCAGGTTGTTGAAGAAGATGAAGTGCTTGTCGGACACGACCTTCTTATCCGCGCCGGTCGCGATGGCACTCGCATCGAGGTCGAAGTCGGTGCCGGTGGTGGTCCGCACATCCCAACCGAGACCGACCGCGACAGCAGTCAAGTTAGGCGCAGCCTTGCTCAGCGAGACATTGCCGCCCTTGGACAAACTGACACCCATGTGGGGTTCCCTTTCGATAGTCCGTCACTGGTTCCCAGCATGTCCGAATCGCCGGGTACGACATACGACAGTAGTAGGTTTCCTCGGACTTGCGTAAGAACCGGCGCAACCCAGGGAAAATGGGGGCATCTCCTACCATCGGGGCGTGGCAGGCCGAAGAGGTGGATGGTTCCGGTCGTCTGGAGACAAAGAGTGGATCGAGCACGCCCGCGCGGCGTTGGCCACAGCGTTCCTCGACATGGACCGGCGCCAGAGTGCGGCAGGCGCGGCGGTGGATGCCGCGGATCGGGTTTTCCCGCAGCAGCGCATGAGTGCGCGCTGGGAACCGGTGCGCGACAGGTGCTACAGCGCGACGGATGCCTACTCGAGGTTGAACGAGGAACTGGTGGCCGCGCAGCGCGATGGTACGTCGGTGCCGCATGGGCAGCAGCGTTTCGACGCCGCTATGCGGCAGTTGTCCGACGCGGCCCATGCTGTCGACGAGTTCTATCGTGGTGATCAGAACCTGCTCGAAGAGGCGGTCGCCGTATGCCAGGCGATTCCGCGTCTCGCGCGGGAGGTGAAGGTCTCTGCCGCTGGTGTGCGCGACCGGGCCGCCGAATCCGCATTCGCGGACTATCCTTCAGTGCGCGAACACTCCATTGCGGTTGATGAGGCACTGGTCACATTGGAAGCGATCGCCTCCGACGCGCCGGTGAGTTCAGTGCACGCGGCCACGAATCAATTGGAAACGGCTACCAAGGAGTTGGCGGATGCCTTGGCACAGGCCCCTTCTCGGGCCAATGCGGCGAACACCGCGATCTCTTCGGTGACCACCCGCCTCGCCGCCGCCCGGTCCAAGGCCGAAACGGTTGCGCCGGCGTTCTCGGAGTTGTTACGTGAGTTCAATGCTGCGAGTTCGGCGGATCTGGCTGACAATGAGCGGGAAAGCCAGCGAGCCATCGAGGCCGCGGCCACCGCCTTGGACCGGGCGCGTATGGCAGCGGCGGAGCACAACCCGGAGTTTGCCCTTGATCTGACCACATCCGCGCGCGGGTTCCTCGCCGAGGCAGAACAGCAGGTCGATGCCGTCGTCAAACGGCTTACGCTGCTTCGTGCGGTGCGGGCTGATCCGCAAGAACAGATCAAGGCCGTACGATTTCGGCTACGAGATGCGCAGATGCTCGCGGTGAACCGTGGGCTCGTCGACGAATGGGGTTCGGTGCTCGACGCGCAGGCGCTACGGATCGACCGGATCAACGAGACGCTGTCGGGACAACACCCCGACTACTGGGCTTATGTGACAGAACTGAACGCGGTCACCGAGTTCATAGCCGGAGTAGTGGATCGAATGAGAAAGCAAGCAGGATCACGACGAGAATGAGGATGAGGCAACGATGACCGCGGGCATCGCCCTCCAGCAGGAGATATCTCTGCGGAAGCCAATGCCGCTGCGCCACTTCCGACAGCTGCACGGTCCGGAGGCGAGACGCCTTTTCTACCAGCAGCCCGAGCCCTTCGGTGATGACCGCGCGGATCGAGAACTCCTCGCGGTCGGACTGGGTGCGACGCTGTACGCGCCCGCGACCAGGCCCGACCTCGCGCTGACAATCAGCAAACGCGCCAAATACGGTGTGTGCTCGATGGTGATCGACCTAGAGGACGCGGTCGCCGACCATGAGGTGGCGTACGCCAAACAACAGACCGTCGCCGCGCTGGATCTACTTGCGGCGAGTCATGATGCTAATCCGTTGCTGTTCGTTCGGGTGCGCGATGCGGACACGATCGCCGAGCTTGTCGAGCAACTCGGCCCTGGCGCACGGACGCTGACCGGGTTCGTATTCCCTAAGTTCGACAGTGTTTCCGGGCCGAAGTATCTCCACGCGCTGCATGCGGCCGCTCAGCGAGTAGATCGTCCGCTGTACGGAATGCCGGTCCTTGAGTCTGCGGGTTTGGTGCATCGGCAGACCAGGGATTACGAGCTCGCCCAGATCGCGGCCCTGCTGACCGCGCATCGGGATCGGGTGCTCGCGGTGCGAGTCGGCGCGACCGATATGTGCTCGACTTTCGGGATCAGGCGCGATCGAGACCTGACCATATACGACGTTCGCGTGGTCGCCGATGTCATCGCGGATATCGTGAACTATCTGGGGCGAGCGGACGGAACAGGTTTCGTCATCACCGGGCCGGTGTGGGAGTATTTTGCCGATCACGAGCGGATGTTCCGCCCCTTGCTGCGTACCGCGCCGTTCGCGGAATCCGACGCCGTGCCGTTCCGGCAATATCTGGTCAGCCGGGATCTAGACGGGCTGCTACGGGAGATTACGCTGGATCGGGCCAACGGCATCCAGGGTAAGACGGTGATCCATCCTTCACATGTGGCCGCCGTGCACGCGTTGTCGGTGGTGACTCATGAGGAGTACTCGGACGCGCTGGACATCCTGCGCGATGATGTCGGAGGTGTGGCGGCTTCGGGCTACCGGAACAAAATGAACGAGATGCGGCCGCATCGCAGTTGGGCGCGACAGACCCTGTTGCGCGCCAGGGTATTCGGTGTTGCGAACAAGGGAGTGTCTTTCGTGGATCTGCTGACTGCGTTGGTTACCGTATGAGAAAGCACGCAACCGGGTCTCTTTGCGAGGAAATCCCTTGGGCAACAAGGGCTCTCGGTATATATCTGCAGCACGACCCGGTATGCGACAGCGATTCGCGTCGCCTGCGCTCGGCCGATCTTCCGGTCACGGCGCTGGTGCAGCCGGGGATTCGGCACAACAATCCGCGCCGGGCTCATCTGCTGGTGTCCACCGTGCTCGGCAAGCATCTCCCGACTGATCCTAGGGTCGTGCTCGGTGCTGGGAACCGTCTGGGCGATCTGGTGCGCGAGGTGCTCGGCGCGCGGGAAGCGGTCGTACTCGGGTTCGCCGAGACCGCGACGGGACTTGGGCACTGTGTGGCAGCGCGAATCGGGGCGAGCTGCTATCTCCACTCGACTCGACGTGCGGTGCCGCACGCGCAGACGCTCGCGGGGTTCGAAGAAGGGCATTCGCATGCCACAGCACATCTACTGCAGCCGACGCCGGCCGATATCTTCGTCAACGACTTGCCGCTGGTACTGGTCGACGACGAGATCTCTACCGGAGCGACCGCGATCGACGCGGTGCGGGCGTTGCACGCCTTCTCGCCTCGGTCGCACTATGTGCTCGCCTCGTTGGTCGATCTGCGCAGCACGGCAGATCGGATCGCATTCGATTCCGTCGCGACGGAATTGGGGGCGCGCATCGACACCGTTTGTCTCGCCACCGGCCGGGCTTCGTTGCCTGATGGGTTGATCGAGGCGGTCGGCGCGCTTCCCTCGCCCCGGCTCAATCCCATCGCCAGACATCCCGGCTCGTTCCGACGGGTAGAATTGCCCTGGCCAGGCACGGTGCCGGAGGGGGGCAGACACGGGATACTCGCTTCCGATACCAGTGCGTTCGAAGCGGCATTGCGCGAAACGGCCGATGCGCTGATCGCACGGTTCGATACCGATTTCGCGGGTCGTCCCGCTATTGTGCTCGGACACGAGGAGCTGATGTACCTGCCCTTGCGGCTGGCCGCGCTACTTGCCGAAGCAGGGACGCCGACACGCTTCCAGACCACCACGCGATCGCCCGCGTATGTGCTGGACGAGCCAGGGTATCCGCTGCGCCGCGGCTTTCGTTTCGTCGCACCGGAGCCGGGTGACGTCGCACCGCGTTACTTGTACAACGCGCATTGGTCCGATGATTCGCTCGACCTGTTGGAGGCAGGTACAGCGGAGTGGGGTGCGTTCGACGTCGATCCGATCCTGGCGCGCGGTGGTGTCGATACCACCGGCTCGGCGCTCGGTGGCGGCGTGGATGGCTGTTTTCCGTCCGAACCGGTGCTCGTCGTCGTGGTCGACTCACCCGCCGACACCGAGGAACTGATCGCTGAAGGCGGGTTGATCGATGTGCTGACCACCTCCGGTGCGGATGTGCTGCTCGCAGTGTTGCGGGAAGCCGATCCGCGGCAGTTGCACGCGGAACGAGCCGAGCCGCCGCAGACCGCGGTGGAGTGCGGACTGTGACGAGCACGAAACTGAGTGCGTTGCCAGCGCCACTGCATGGACCCGAGTTCGGGTCGTATGCAGCCGAAGAGGTTTCTTGGCTGCTCAAGGACTTGTCCGGTGCCGATTTGGAAGCCGGTCTCGCCAAGCGGGAACAGGAGATCCAGGCCGGAAAGGCGCATTACGCGGAGTCGCTACCGATCGAATACCAGCCGGACGCGCCGTACCGGGCGCTGTTCGATGAGGTGCTCGCGGCCAGTGCCGAGCGGCTCGCGCTCGCGGTAGCGACCGTATCGGAACTCGTCGTCGCTGAACGCGGTGCGGATCTCGTGCTGGTGTCGTTAGCGCGAGCAGGTACGCCGATCGGTATCCTGATGCGTCGTTGGCTGCGCGCGCGGCGACCGGACCACGCGGTGCCGCACTACGCGGTGTCGATTGTGCGTGATCGCGGCATCGATACGGTCGCCTTGGACTATCTGGCCGAACACCACGATCCGGCTTCGGTCGTGTTCGTAGACGGTTGGACCGGTAAGGGCGCGATCGCTCGCGAACTGACCGCGGCGTTGGACGCCTATCACGCGGTTGGTGGTCGGCGGTTCGATGACGATCTGGCGGTGCTGGCCGACCCAGGGCACTGCGTGCGCACCTACGGCACCCGCGACGACTTCTTGATTGCTTCGGCCTGCCTGAATTCAACCGTTTCCGGGCTGATTTCGCGCACCGTGCTGAATAAGGAGTTGATCGGTCCCGGCGATTTCCACGGCGCCAAGTTCTACCGAGAGCTAGCCGGCGACGATATGTCCGGTCGCCTGCTCGGTACCGTGAGCGGCGCCTTCGACGCGGTGCGTGATCGGGTCGCCGCTGAGGTCGTGGCGATACGAGCGAGTGATCGCACGCCGAGGTGGACCGGCTGGAAGTCGGTGGAGAAGGTGCGCGCGCAGTATGGCATCGCCAGCGTGAACTTCGTGAAACCCGGCGTCGGCGAGACCACCCGTGTGCTGTTGCGACGGGTGCCGTGGCGGGTGCTGGTGCGCGAGGCGGAGGCGCCGGAGCACGCGCATATCCGGATGCTCGCCGCCGCTAGGGGGGTGCCGGTAGAAGTTGTCGACGATCTGGCATATTCGTGTATGGGACTGATCAAGGATGTGCGGCGATGAACCTATCTCGAAGAACGCGCCGAAGACGGGCGATGATCGCAACCGACCTGGATCGGACGATGATTTATTCGCGCAACGCCTTCAACGCCGTCACCGACGTGCAGACGGTCTGCGTCGAGCATCTCGAAGGGGCGCCGCTGTCATATATGACCACTACTGCGGCGCTACGGATGCGGTCTCTGGCCGAACCTGCCGTCGTCGTTCCCACCACCACCCGCACGATCAAGCAGTTCGGCCGGATTCGGTTGCCTGGAGCGCCCTGGCGTTATGCCATCACCAGCAATGGGGGAAACATCCTCGTCGACGGCGTTCCCGATCTGAGCTGGCGTATCGATATCGACGCCGAAGTGCGCGCCAGTGGCGCTACCCTGCCGGAGGTAAGCAGGGAACTGCACACGCGTATTGATGATTCGTGGGTAACGAAGTTCCGGATGGCCGACCATCTGTTCTGTTATCTGGTTGTTAAGCCCAAAGCCGTTCCCGACGGTTTTCTCCCCGAATGGGACGCTTGGTGTCGTGCGCGTGGCTGGTCGGTTTCCCAGCAGGGTCGAAAGATCTACACCATGCCACTGGCTGTCTGTAAGAGTCGCGCGGTCGCCGAGGTACGCAAGCGTCTCCGAGGAGGAGGCGAACTCACTGACGAGGCGCAGACGCTTGCCGCCGGAGACGGCGCTCTCGACGCCGAGATGTTGCGCACCGCCGACGCTGCCATCCGCCCCCGCCATGGCGAGCTGGAACAGCTCAACTGGACGCACCCCAACCTCACGGTTACTCGTGCGACCGGCATCCTCGCTGGTGAAGAGATCATCGACTGGTTCAGCGAAGTTGCCCCGGAGTAGATCGAGGCGCTGACCTGTCAAGCCGTTCGCTCAGCTGCCGTCGCGCAGCGATATCAGTCCGCCCGCAGTGCCGAGATAGGCCGTTGCGTCGGGGCCGAGCGCGATGCCCGCGTAGTTGTTGTTGAAACCGAAGCCATTGCCGGACAGCTGCTTCCACACAGTTTCTCCGGTTCGGTAGTCGAGGGCGGTCCAATACCAGGGATCGTTCAGTTGGGTGCCCTTGGTGTAGGTGTAGATCAACCCGGTAGCCAAAGATAATTTCGGTACTACAGTCGGTGCGGCTTCGACCGAGTTGGACCACACCATATGGCAGCCATTGCCGTCGTCGTCGATATCGATGCGTGCGAAGCCTGGGACGGTGGTCCTGCCGAGTATGGTGGCGCTCGGATCAGAGTAGCCGTAGTTGTTTTCGACGATGAGGGAGCGTCCGGCACCGATCAGGGAGTTTTCGGTGTTGCTGCGTCCGGGTTCGAATACCGGTATTGAGCAGACTTGTCGATGGGCGGCGTCGGGTGCGGTGCGATAGACGACGACGTTCATCGGGTCGGCGTTGTCGGTGATGGCGACGTAGCCGTTAGGCAGGATGGTTGGGGTGGTGCCGGTGCCGTCATCGACTTGGCCTGGTTTGTGTTGTCGGCTGTTGGCGTAGGTTACTTGCCAAGTGATCTGTGGTGCGCCGCCAACTCCTGCGTCGAAACGCAGGAGTTGGCGGTTGGTGGCGATGTAGACATCGCCGTTCGTGCCGACAGCGAAGGAATTCTCGATCTGGTTCTCAGTGCCCGCGCCGAGCCGGATGGCCTGTGCCGCACCGGTGTCCGGGTCGAGGGTGCCGACGACGCCGTTGGTTTTGCCGACGAACCAGATCAGGCCGTTGGAGTCCGGTAGCGCGGAATTCAATGTTTCTCCCGGTTGCAATACACCGGTCAGGTCGTAGTCACGCTCTAGGGTGAAGCCGTCGGCAGCGGGTGTTTCGGCGAATACCTGAATATGCCCGGTGCTGGTGCCGATGACCGCGCGGTCGTTGTTGTCCAGGTAGAAGTACGCGCCGCCACCGAAGTTGGTCAACGCGCCCGGCTGTAGTAGATCGATTGGGCTCTTGCCCTCCAGCGCGTGTTTGCCCAGGACGGTCATTGTCGCCGGGTCGATCAGGTACAGACCAGGGTCGAGGCCGATACAGGTGGCGACGATGCGCCCGGCCCGGTCGAAGGCTATCGAAGCGCATTCGCTGAACAGCTGTAGCGAGTTGGTCTGCGGTGCTCGGCCGAGCGGGCCGGGGCGGGTGTAGGTATCGCTCATCCACCCGTCGCCGTGGATGCCCGAGTCACCGTTCGGGGCCAGGTATGGGTTCTGCGGGATCGGGGGGATGCCGGTAATCGGGTCGGCGGTTGCGGGTGTGCCGAGGAACTGTGGTGTTTCGGACCCGGCTGAACCAGGGGAAATCGGTGCTGCGTGGACGGGCGCCGCTATCGCGGCGAGGGTTGCGGTCAGCACTGGCAGGCGAAGAAGGCGGGCATGGGGAGTGAATGATATACGGGCAGGGTATCCAGCTGTGGCGTGGCGTGAATTCCCCGTACGAGTGATTGCCGCCACTCGGGCATGCGTAACTCCTAGCCGAGACAGGGAACGAATGAGGCGCGTGACGATCTGTGTACCCGGCATTTTCGTTACCTCCTCGCTATCGGTGCTGCCGCTAGTGTTGTTGTGCACTCAACCGTTGTGTGATCGCCTCGTGCAGCTGTTGTAGCCCCTCGGCGGTGAGTCCGTTCTGAATCTGTGCTTCGATATCGCGCACCAGCAACACGTCGCTGAGCACTTTCTCGCTGGATTGGATCAGCACGGTCCCCTTGCCGGTGAAATCGAACTGACGTTCCTCGCCGGAGCCGACTCCGAAGCGCGCCGCGCCCGCGGCCAAGAAATCGGAAACCCATCGCTGGTCGTAGTGATGGCTTGGAGAAGGGCAATCCGCCCATCCGACCAGTGATTCCGGGTCCACCCGCAGCGGTGGCTCGGCGAATATGACCGGCCCGTTGGACGAGGCGAGGAATGTGCCGGTGCCGATGAGGGTGAGGAAGCCGGGCACAATGGACTGATTGAGTGACAGCCCTGGCTCGAAGGCCAGCAAGTTCGCCGCTCTAATAGTCAGATTGCCGTTGTCTTCGAGGTCATAGGAATTGATGTCGTAGCCGCGGTCGCCGATGATCAGCTTGCCGTGCCCTTCCGCGACGACGTAGTCGCCGGTGAACAGTGGCGCGGAGAACTGCTGTGCCACCATCTGCAGCAGACTGTCGTGTAACCCATGGGTGAGAGTCTGGAAACGCATATCCCCGTAGTAGGCGACCATCGCGCCTTTGCGCATGAACCACGGCTGGTCCAAGTCGATGCAATAGGCATAGCTGTTTCCCGGGATATTGTCGCTCGCGCCGAGATTCATGGGATCGAGGATCTGGGACATGGTCACAACTTCTCTTCGGAGGCCTGCACGTAGACGACGCCTTGTCCGGTGCACTGCAACTGCATTGCCTCACCGGAGCCACGGCCGACAGCGTCTCGCCAGCTCAGCGCCGTCTTCAGCTCGGTCCGCACCGCACCATAGGCAGCGACGAAAGCTTGCGGGTCGACCACGATCGGATTCGGGCCGCCGACGGGCAGCTCCAGGAATCCGCCGTGCGCGAGCAGCGCCGCGGCGCCCTGTCCGGACAACTGGGTGGTGAACATACCCTGACCGGTCAATGTGCCCGAGGCGGCACCACGTAGCGCGCCCATCAGGCCGCCGCCACCGCCGCCCGAACTCAGCACCGAGACCACCGAACTCTGCAAGCTCGCAGTGTTGGCCAGCAGTCGCGACGCCTCGACCCGTAGCGTCGCGCCAGGCTCCATGCGCACTACGTGGACTTCCAGCCCGGCGAACCCGTAGTGCACCTCCCCGCTGCCCTGCGCCAGCATGGTGTGCTCGTGCTCACCCGCCACCGCGCGCCCGGCCAACCGCACCAGGCCACCGGTATCACCCATTGCCCGCATACCCGGAATCTGGTGTGGCGCAAAGGAAACATCGCCGGTGTAGTACAGCATCGCCCCTTTTCGGGCGACTACGCCACCGGCTGCGACAAGGTCGGCCTTGACGACCTTGTCATTGACCTTCTCGAACATCGCGTTCTACCGTTCTGCCGGCTGGATCGATACCACGCCCTGACCTTCCCAGCGCAGCGAGAACGCCTCGCCCCCGCCCTGGCCGGCGAAACTGCGCCAGGACACGTCTGTGACGAACGAGTGGCGGAGGTCTCCGCGTGCGGCGACGAAGGCATCCGGATCCACTATCAGCGGGTGCTGCGGCATCACCGCGAGATGGATGAGTGGACCGCCCGATGAGAGCAGCGCGACCTGACCATGCCCGGACACGGTCGTGGTGAACAGCCCCTGGCCGGTGGATGCGCCACGGACACCGGCGAAACGCACATCGGTGCGCAGATTCCCGGCGAAGGCGAGCAGCTGTTGTGATTCCACCCGCAACGTCTCGTTGTTCAGATCGACTACAGTGACGTGCTGGCCATCGACGGCGAAGAAGATCCGGCCGTGACCGGCGCATTCCATCAGCGACAACTTCTCGCCGGTCGCCCGGCGCTTGAGCCCGGCGAGCACGCCATCGCCCCCACCGAATCCGGCTGCTTTGAACTGGATATTTCCTTCGTAGGCGATCATCGAGCCCGAGACCGCTCGTAGTCCGGTTCCGGCGAGATGGGCCTCGATCACCTTCTTCGATTGCTCGAACAATTGCGCCATGGCGTGTTTGCCTGCTGTCTCGACGGGTTGAGGTGTGATCGCGTACTCCCTGCGCGTGCTGACACCTTAACCGATCTTTTCGCGGCTGTCGGGGTATCGCGGACGTTTAGTAACCGCGGCGCTGAACATATTTCTCGTAGAGTGTCAGGCGAACACACCGACAAGCGAAGGGTCCGAACTTGTCCGCAACACTCGTCAAGGGTCAGAACGGTCCGCTGGCCACCAACGATGTGGTGATTTCCATCCAGCTCACGGCACCGGCGGATCTGTCGGCGCTACTGGTTACCGAGCGCGGTAAGGTCCGCTCCGACGCCGATTTCGTCTTCTTCAACCAGCCGAGCGGTCCCGGCGTGAATCTGCGGCCCGCCCCTGCCGGACAGCCTGCCTCGCTGGCGGTGTCGTTGTCCACGGTGCCAACTGATATCGATCAGATCCGTGCTGTGATCACGCTGGACGATGCGACCGGTAACTTCGGCAGGTTTCCCGCCCCGATCGCAATCGTGTCCGACGCGGCAGGCAATCGCTTGTACGAGTATCGGATCGATGGACTGGACACCGAGTCCATCGTGATCGCGCTCGAACTCTACCGGCGCCAAGGCTCTTGGAAGGTGCGCGCGGTCGGACAAGGATATGCGGGCGGTTTCGCCGCGCTGGTCACCGACCACGGTGTTACCGTCGACGATGCGCCTGCTCAGGCTCCGCAACAGGCCTCACCGCCTCCGCAACAGCAGGCCGGTTACCCGCAGGCCACCCAGGCCCAGCGACAAACGCCGCCGGGTACGTATCCGCCCCCCGGTCCGGGTTACCCGCCGCCGCCAGGTTCGGGATATCAGACGCCGCAAGGGGGGCCGGGATATCCGCCGCCGCCCGGTTCGGGATACCCACCGCCAGGTCAGGGCGTTGGTGGCTACTCGCAGCAGGTTCGGCCCGAGCCTGCCGGCGAAGTAAGCCTGAGCAAGGATCGGCCGGTCAGTTTGGTCAAGGGCCAGCGGGTTACGCTCCGCAAGGAGGGTTCCGCACTGACCTTCGTCAAGATGGGTCTGGGCTGGGATCCGGTGCGTAGTCGTGGCATTTTCGGCAGCCGTACCGTGGACATCGACCTCGATGCGGCAGTCGTCATGTTTGCCGAGATGAATCCGGTGGATGTCGTCTACTACGGCCAGCTGACCTCCAAGGATGGTTCGATCCGACATCAAGGCGACAATCTCACCGGTGAAGGTGAGGGGGACGATGAGGTGATCCTGGTCGACCTGACCCGCGTTCCCGTGCATGTGTCCACGTTGTTGTTCATCGTGACCTCCTATAAGGGTCATACCTTCGAACAAGTGCAGAATGCCTTCTGTCGCTTGGTCGACGGCACGAACAGTGGCGAATTGGCCCGCTACACCCTGGCAGGCGGTATGCCTTTCACCGGGATGGCGATGGCCAAGGTGTACCGGGTGGGCAACGATTGGAAGTTGCAGGCGCTCGGTGAAGGTTTCCAAGCCAAGCATCCTGGCGAAGCGATCCCGCAGCTCGGTCGGTTTCTCGTCAATGGTTGAGTGGTGGCGCGAATAGCGAGGCAGACCACGTGTTTCAGCTGAAGGCCGGTCAGAACATTCCTCTGACCGGCGCGACTGTGCATTTCAGTGCGAAAGCCGAAATCGCTATCGATGTATGCGCGCTGGTCGTCGCCGCGAATCTGAAGGCGTTGTCCGATGCCGATGTCGTCTTCTATAACCAACCTTCCACCACGGGGGTGGTCTTGGCCGCCGATGGGGTCACGATTACCCCTGCTGTGGTACATCCTGATGCTGCGGCAGTGCTGCTGGTAGTCAGTGCCGACTCCGCCATGTCTCCTCGACCGGATGGGCTCGGTCCGGTACTGGCGACGCTGTCCGAGAATGACAGGACGATAGCTGAATTCGCGATCACCCCTTCGGCCGGTGAGACGGCGATGATTTGTCTAGAGGTATACCGGCGCGGTCCGAGCTGGAAGCTGCGCGCGGTCGGTCAGGGTTACGCGGGTGGGCTCGCCGTGTTGTTCACAACGCACGGCGTGGACGTCGATGAGGCCGACGCCGGTGCCGATGCGACTGAGGCCGGCGTTTTCCCGGAGCAGAACCACGCAGCCCGGTCCGGTGCTTATGCTATGTCCGGCCGTTCGGAGGGCGCGCCGCTGACTGCTCCCGCAGGTGCTCCGCTGGAAGTCGGACACGGCTTGGAACGGCTGTGGATGATCTTCGAGGATGCCGCGCGATCGGCTGCCGCGTTGATCTCGGCGCGCGAGTACGCGGCCAAGCGATTGGACAACGAGCTTTCGCTCGCTGTTTCCGACCCCGCGACCAGGAACAGCCCGGCGGCAGCAGAGGCATACCAGGTCGCGCAGCGACGCAATGACGAGCTGATCGAGATCGCTGAGCGCAACCATCAGCGTGACACTGAACAGCTGGCCGGAGAACTCGCCGAGGCTGATCTGGTACTGCCACCCGCTTTGGCCTCGTGGAGCTCGCCTGTTTGGGACAAGCCGCCCACGACCAGCGAAGGAATTCGGCTCGGTGAGCTCTATGCGCTCGATCGCGGACCGCTGCGTATCCCGTATTGCGTTCCGGTGCCGCTCAGTCGGCCGCTGTGGATCGATACCGAATCGACCCATGCGGCCGCCCCAGTGGTAGGAGCTTTGCTCGCGCGATTGCTTGCCGCAGTGCCGCAGCGGCGAACGCTGGTCGACATCATCGATATGACCGGTGCGTTCAGCGGCTTCACCGATCCGCTCGCTCCAGTGTTGAACGGACCGCCGATTACCGACCACGCCGAGATCTCAGCGCGATTGCAGGCCCTGGTCGATGCCGCCGAGCTTGCGGATTTGGCCCATCTGAGTGGTGCCGGTACGCCGCCGAGTACACATCGAATCTTGCTTGCGGCGGATTTTCCACACGGATACCAGAGTTCGGACGCGCGACGTCTCGGCGCGTTGATCGCTAAAGGCGAGACGCTCGGGCTGTCCACAGTGATCATCGGTGCGGGCGAATCCGATGTAGCCGATACCACTGTGGCGATGTTGTCGGGGTTGTGTCGGCATCTGCCCGTTATGGGCGCTACTGCGCTGTTCGATCGGTGGACTGGCAGCGCATGGCAGCTGGATCTCGATCTGCTGCCGCAGGAGCCGGGCCAACAGGCACGGTTCTTGCGGACCCAGTGATCAGCCGAGCCTGCTTCAGCCGCGCGCCATCGTGGTCCGCGGCCGTAATGGCGCGGGCAGCCGACTGGGCAGCGGATCGGGCATCCGGTCGACGATCCCGCCCACCGGATCATCGATGTAATTGCGGCGTACCGGATCGTCTTTCGGACGATAGATCTGGCGCACTATCAGTGCGCACAACCCCACCACCGCTAGGTCGCGCAACACTACGGTGCTGGTGAACCACTGTTCGGGCAGGCCTCGGCTCGGGTGTTGCGCGCCCATGTAGTAGAACATGCGGGGCACCCAGACCAGCGCGTCGATGGTCATCCAGGCCAGCAGGATGCGCCGATGCGGCAGCGCGAGCACAGCGAGCGGTACCAGCCACAGCGAGTACTGCGGACTCCACACCTTGTTGGTCAGCAGAAACGCCGCGACTACCAGGAAGCACAGCTGCGCCAAGCGCGGTCGTCGCGGCGCGGTGAGGCCGATGTAACCGATCAGCACGCACGCCACAACGAACGCTAGTAGGGAGACCACGTTCAGGATGGCCGGTTGCTGTGTGTGGTCGAGCGGACCGTCGAAGCCGGGCCAGCCGGTGAACGAGGTGACCACATTGTAAATCGAATCGGGATCGGCGTGCCGGGTGGTGTTGAGCCGGAAGAATTCTCGCCATCCGTCCGGATACAGCACGGCAATGGGCAGGTTCACCGCCGCCCAGGTAGCCAGTGCGGCGGATACGGTGGCGAGCGCGGCGCCGAGCGGGCGGGTGCTGCGGGACCGGAGCCGATAGGTTGTCTCGGTCCGCAGGCACAGCACAACAATGGGGCCGAGCAGCAGCAGCGGATACAATTTGGCAGCGCCACCGAGGCCGAGCAGGATTCCGGCGAGCACTGGTTTACGCCGAGCCCAGGCGAGCAGGCCGGTCGCGGCGAAAGCTGTCGCGAGGGCATCGAAATTGGTGAAAACGTGCACGAGCACCAGGGGTGAGCAGGCGATCAGCGCCGCATCCCATATCCTTCGACCGGCTGACAACGCAGCTGCCCAGATGGTGACCAGCCAGGCTATCGCCAGGCCGAACGCGACGACGTTGAAGTAGATCACCACCTGCAGTGCGCCGGGTAACGGAGAGGCGTCCCAGCTCTTGGCAATCCGCATCGCGAGGTATTGGTACAGACCTGAGAGCACCGGGTACTCCATATATCGCGTCTGCTGCCCACCGTCGGGGGTCTGCTCGATCCACTGTTTCTTGTAGGGGAAGGCGCCTTCGTTCAATCGCTCCGCGCCATAGAGCGGCACAGTGTCGGAGTAGCACATGGCCACGTACTGGCGGCTATTGCCCCAATCGAGAGTCAGACGGCCGTCCGCCCCGGTGGTCTGCTGGATGCAGCCTGCCTTGCCGAACCAGCCGAGTGCGAGAAACACGACAGCGAAGGCGAGCAGCACTCGCATCGGTGTCCAGAACCGCGACCGCCCGATCAGGGCATGCGCGCCTACCGGCCCGCCGATGACCGTGGACAGCTGCGCGGAGAGGGAGTCATTGCGGCTCGCCCGGTCTCGCATATCCGCCGAGCGGAGATCCGGTGCGAGCGCGGCAGGTGCGGTATAGCGCGTCCCGTCCGCGCCCGCTCGGGCGGATAGCGGCGCTCTCTTGATCGTTCGCTGCTCCACCAGCTGCTGATCGGTCACAGGATTCGAGGCTACCCGGACACGACTGATGAACCGGGTCCGCTATTGCGTCAGGCCCGCCGCACCTGCGCTGGTCGGGGGTGAACCTGCGGCAGGTGCCACAGGCTGTCCGGGTAGTGGGCCAGGGTCCTGCTCGCTCTGCTGTTGCTGTTGTTGTTGCTGTTGCTGTTGCTGTTGCTGTTGCTGTTGCTGTTGCTGTTGCTGTTGTTGTTGTTGCTGTTGCTGTTGCGGAGCGGGCCGCACTCCGGGAATCGGGATGGTGAAGCCGGGCAGGAGATCGGGGAGGGGCTGTACGTGGGTCGGTGTGATCACGATCGGGGGCAGCAATGGCGCCTCGGTGGTGGGCGGCGGGGTGTAGGGCGCCGTCCACGCCGGAACGCCGGCTTGACCCGCGATCGGTGCAGGCTTCGGGAATGTCTCGTGGGGAGTGCCCTTCAGTGCACCGTCCATGGTCGCCTTCCAGATATCGGCGGACAGGCCCGAACCGTAGATCATGCTGCCGTTGTAGTTGCGCAGCCGGGAGTTGTCGGTGGTACCCACCCATACCGCAGTTGACAGGGACGGGGTGTAGCCGACCATCCAGGCGTCCTTGTTCTCGCCGGTGTTGCCCAGCTGTGCGGTGCCGGTCTTGCTTGCCGATTCGCGGCCCCCCGCGAGGTTGTGGTGGCGCGAATAGGCGGCGATGGGCTCCATCGCGGCAGTGACGTTATCGGCCACCGCGGCCGATACGCGTCGTTCCCCGGCAACATGACCGCGGTCGAGCAGGACCTGTCCGTCGGCGGTTACCACTTTCGATACGAAGTGTGGTGCATGGTATATCCCGGAGGCAGCCAAAGTCGCATAGGCCGAAGCCATGTCGATCGGCCGGGATTGGTACTGGCCGAGCACGATACCGTTGTTCGGGCCGGATCCGTTGGGCTCGGTCAGGGATTTGCCGACCCCGGGAATAGTTTCCGGGATGCCGAGTCTGTGCGCCATATCGGCGATCTTCTGTGGACCGTTATGCATATCCAGCTGCATCCGGTAGAAGCTGGTGTTCAACGAACGTTTCAGCGCTTCGGCGATGGTGCACATGCCGCATTGCTCACCCTCGACATTAGTGATCTTGATGCCGTGCACGGTCAGTGGTGAGCTATCGTACATCTGGGAGAGCGGGATGCCCTGAGCCAGATTCGCCGCCAAGCCGAAGACCTTGAACGAGGAACCGGTCTGCAGACCCGCGTTGGCGAAGTCGTAACCCTGGCCGTCGCTGCCGCCGTAGTACCCACGCACCGCGCCGGTGTGTGGGTCGATGGAAACCACGGCGGTACGCAGCTTCCCCGGTTCGCCCTTCATGTTCTTGTTCACCGCGTCGACGGCAGCCTGCTGAACCTTCGGGTCGATCGTGGTGGTGATCTGCAGACCAGCGGTATTCAGCTGTTGTTCGCTGATGCCCGCCGCGGCGATCTCTTTGAGCACCTGTGTCTTGATCAGGCCATCGGGACCGGAATCCAGCTCCTTGTCCACGGTCGACGCGAGAGGGATGACGGGGGGGAACTGTAGCTTCTGCCGCTCGGCGGCGGAGAGGGTGCCGGTGTCGACCATGCCGTCGAGCACGTAATTCCAGCGCTTCCGCGCGCCCTGCGGATTCTTCTCCGGGTCAAGGGCGGATGGCTGCTGGATGGTGCCTGCGAGTACCGCGCCTTCAGCGACGTCCAGCTTCTCTACTGGCTTGTCGAAGTAGGCTTTTGACGCTGCGGCGATCCCGTAGGCACCGCGACCGAAGTAGATGGTGTTGAGGTAGGCGGCGAGGATGTCGTCTTTGCTCCACTGCCGTGACATTTTGATCGAGATGACCAGTTCGCGCGCCTTACGTGACAGTGAGCGTTCGTCACCGACCAGCGCGTTCTTCACATATTGCTGGGTGATTGTCGAGCCGCCGCCCGCGCTTTCCTTACCAAGGAGGTGGCCTATGACCGCGCGCGCGAAGCCGGTGAACGAGAAACCCGGGTTGGTGTAGAAATCTCGATCTTCTGCCGCCATTACCGCATCGCGCACGTGCTGTGGGACCTGCTGGATGGTGACATCGGTCCGGTTGCCTTCCGGCGGAACGACTTTACTGAGCACAGTAGTGCCGTCCGAGGCCAGGATGGTGGCGACCTGATTGGTTTTCAGATCGCCCGGCCTCGGCACCGACACTGTTGAGTAGGCGGCCAGAAATACACCGCTCGGTACGAGGACGAGCAGCGCGATGAAGACGTAGAGGGTGCGGCGCACAATGCGCCAGCGCGACTTCTTCTTCGACGGTTTGGGCTTACCTCTGCCCGATCCGCCGGAACCGCTACCGCCGCTGTTACGGCGCGGTGGTGGGCCGGATGGCGGCGCGCCGGTGACCTGTCTGCGTTCGCCGGTGACTTGTCTGCGTTCGCCGGTGACCTGCCTGCGTTCGCCGGTAGTGGGGCCGTTGCGGGAGGCGTCACGGCCATCGCGGCGCATAGCCGGACGCGGGCCGGTGGCCGGGCGCGCACCTGTCGGGTCGTGCTGGTTACGCTTGGCCGCCGTCTCGTCCAGCGACCCAGGACGCTGGAACTTCTGGGTCATCCGAGAGCTGGGGCGGCCGTCATCGGGTACGCCGCGATTCGGCTGCGGTGCTCGTCCCGGCCGGATGGGACGACCCTCCTGGGTTGGGCGACCCTGTGGCGGAGGTCCGGGACGGCGCGGGGGTTGTGTGCCGCGCGGCTCGCCAGGGAACGGGACACTGGGGCGTGGGCCTGTCGGTGAGCCGGGACGAGCGCCCGGCGGGACACTGGGGCGTGGGCCTGTCGGCAGGCCGGGACGAGCGCCCGGCGGGACACTGGGGCGTGGGCCTGTCGGCGGGCCGGGACGAGCGCCCGGCGGGGGCCCTGGACGGGGATTGCGGTACGGGTTGGGGCTTGGTTGTGCACTCCGCCGAGGACGGCTGTCATGCGGGTCATCGCCATATGGGGAAGGCTCGTAAGGCGAATTCACGGACACGATCTCCATAACTCGTAGCGGTCCAGGTGACTATCAGCGGTAGTGGTGGCCACCGCGGCGGAAGAGTACACGCTCCGCCAGTCACCCGATGGGCGGGTGATCAGGCACTCTATTCGGCGGCGGTGCGCCGGTTCGAGCGTGTCCCGGTGCGGCGTCGCGGCGGTGCGGGCGTGGAACCGAGGACATAGGACTGCACTAGGTGGTTCCAGTTGCAGGTCCGGCACACCTCGACCACATGGACCGAGAACTCTTCGCGAGTCTCGGCCAGACGCACCAGCTCCTCCGGTGTGCGAGCTGAACCGGCGACCGGTCCGAGTCCGTCGCCGAAGACCCAGGATACGAGGGTCAGTTGTTCTTTCCGGCAGATGGGGCAGGTGACCTCGCTCCCCCGACCGTGAAACTTCGCCGCACGCAGAAGATAGGGATTGGCATCACATACCTCGGCGACATCGACGCGGCCCGCATAGACGTCAGCCAGCAGAGACCGGCGCCGGAGGGCGTAGTCGACTACTTGCCGCTGGATTCGCACGAGAACCAGAGTAGCGGTGTTGGAATCAGACTGCCCTGGGCTGTGGGGGATTGCTCGGTCCCGATTCGTGCGTGGGCCAGTGTGCCATCCGTGCGGCCTGCCACAGATGTATCGCACCGATATAATGTGAATTTATAATATCCATTGCATCCATCGGTTAGGTCTGTGACACAGTCAGGGGGTGAAGCCCGGTGCTCGAACTGGCAATCCTCGGGCTGCTCCTCGAAGCACCCATGCACGGCTACGAGCTGCGTAAGCGGCTGACGGGCCTGCTCGGGGCGTTTCGGGCCTTTTCCTACGGGTCGCTCTATCCGACGCTGCGTCGCATGCGGGCGGATGGGTTGATCGCCGAGGAGATCCCGGCGGGCACGACGACACGCCGTGCGCGACGGGTTTACCAACTGACTCCGGCAGGGCGGGAGCGGTTCAACGAGTTGCTCGCCGATACCGGCCCGCAGAACTACACCGACGACGGCTTCGGCGTTCACCTGGCCTTCTTCAACCGCACCCCTGCGGAAGCACGGATGCGGATTCTGGAGGGCAGGCGGCGTCAGGTCGAGGAGCGCCGAGAAGGACTGCGGGAAGCGATCAAGCGGGCCAGTGGCTCCTTGGATCGCTACACCAGGCAGCTTCATCAGCTCGGACTCGAATCAAGCGAGCGCGAAGTGCGCTGGCTCAACGAGTTGATTGCGGCGGAGCAATCGACGAAGACGGCACCACAGAAAGAGGGAAATACCGGCCATGAGTGACGTCAATAAGGTTGACAGCGCCACAGAAGTTCGCGTCGCCATCGTAGGTGTGGGTAACTGCGCTTCGTCGCTGGTTCAGGGCGTGCAATACTACAAGGACGCGGATGATTTCTCTACTGTTCCCGGTCTGATGCACGTGAAGTTCGGTCCGTACCACGTCCGCGATGTCAAGTTTGTCGCCGCGTTCGACGTGGACGCGAAGAAGGTCGGTTTCGACCTGGCCGAGGCGATCTTCGCCAGCGAGAACAACACGATCAAGATCTCCGATGTTCCGCCGACCGACGTGGTGGTGCAGCGTGGCCCGACTCTGGACGGTATCGGTAGGTACTACGCGCAGACCATCGAGCTGTCCGAGGCGGAACCGGCCGATGTGGTGCGGGTGCTGCAGGACAACAAAGTCGATGTGCTGGTGTCCTACCTGCCCGTGGGTTCGGAGGAGGCCGACAAGTTCTACGCGCAGTGCGCCATCGATGCCGGTGTCGCGTTCGTGAATGCGTTGCCGGTGTTCATCGCCTCCGATCCGATATGGGCGGAGAAGTTCACCAAGGCCGGTGTGCCGATCGTCGGCGACGACATCAAAAGCCAGGTCGGCGCGACCATCACCCACCGTGTGCTTGCCAAGCTGTTCGAGGATCGCGGCGTGCAGCTCGACCGCACCATGCAGCTCAACGTCGGCGGCAACATGGACTTCAAGAATATGCTCGAGCGTGAGCGCTTGGAGTCGAAGAAGATCTCCAAGACTCAGGCTGTCACCAGCAACCTCAAGAAGGAACTCGGTGCCAACGATGTGCACATCGGCCCGTCCGACCACGTCGGCTGGCTCGACGACCGCAAGTGGGCCTATGTCCGGCTGGAGGGCCGCGCCTTCGGTGATGTGCCGCTGAACCTGGAGTACAAGCTCGAGGTGTGGGATTCGCCGAACTCGGCGGGCATCATCATCGACGCGGTACGCGCGGCGAAGATAGCCAAAGACCGTGGCATCGGTGGACCGGTGATTCCGGCATCGGCCTACTTGATGAAGTCCCCGCCGCGGCAGCTCGCAGACGATGTCGCCAGGGCCCAGCTCGAAGCGTTCATCATCGACGCCGAATGATCCGGCGGACACCGGCGGCATCCGGCCGAAGGAGTAGCCCTCCGGCCGGATGCCGCCGATGTCCGGCATGGTGATTTCGATCCGGTCCGGCCGGGCTCAGTCCAGCGAGACGTAAACCTCGACAGAGGCTGGGCCGAGGTAGCGCTCGACCTCGGCAGTGTGTGACCGGGTGATGGTTCCCGCGTTCTCCGCTTTCGCGACTTGCGCCCACGCGGTACGCAGCAAATCGTAAGGCTTGTCGGCCACGACGAACTTGGCGTAGCGCCCCCGTGGGATGATGGTGAGCACATCACCCGGATCTAGTTCTTCCAGCGTGGCGACCTCATAGCCGAGCACCGCGACGGCATGGTCGTGCTGGCTGATGTAGGCAGCCACCCGCGGCACGGTCTTCTCCCGCGCTAGGTAACGGTCCCAGGTGAAATTCACCAGATCGAGGTCGCGTGCGGCCACTTCGCGGCCGGCTAGCGGTACGGTGAGGCCCGCGACCATGCTCTGTTCCAATGTGACGATCTCGAAGTCCACTGTCTGTTCCTACCCGGTGACCTGATCATCCGCCAATGCCACGAAGATTTCCGCGGTGCGCTCATCCGGGTAGTGTTCCCAATCGCCGGTATACGCGCGGATGAGCCGACCCGAGGCCTCCGCATCCCATACCGCTCGCCAGATACTCACGATGGTGTCACCGAGACGGTCGCCGCTGGCGATGAATCTGGCGAACCGCCCGGCGGGCACCCGGGCGAGCACGTCGCCGGGGAGCAGGTCGGCCAGGCTGTCGCAGCGGTAGCCGATAATGTGGGTCAGGTACGAATTGATCTCCGGCGCGTGGTCGACATACGCACTGGTCGGTGGCCCAGGCAGTCGGCGAGCCAGATTGCGTTTCCACGCCGCTTCGGCTTTCGCGCGCCGCGGCCCTTCGACCGCGAGCGCTGGGCTGCGAAGCACCGTTCCCGCCACCAGCGTCTCGGGTTGGTCAACGACATTGAAATCCACCAGCGTAGCCCCTATGTCTCGTCTTTCGTCGTCGCTCGAGCGCATATCCTCCCGCATCCATTCCTGCGGTTTCGGCGTCTGCTCGTTGACGAGCTCTCGCTGTTCGCTCTTACTCTGGCAAACGATGCTGCCATGTCATCCGTTCCTCCGGGCCAGGGAAGGTCACAGCATCATCGCTATCCGGGCAGCGGTATGCGCAAACCTGGGAAAATCTCCACTTCCCTGGGCAGTTGAATGGTAGGGGGCAGGATAATGATGGGCTCTTGCTGGGGTGGTCGGGGCGACTGAGGTGGCTGTGGTCGCGGGTTCAGGATGGTGGTAGGCGGGACAGTAGTGGTGGACGGGATGGTGGTGGGTGGGATGGTGGATGGCGTGCTGATGGGCGCGCGGTACGTCGGTTGCGGCGGGTTCAGGATGTCGTAGGCTCCGCCGGAAGACCGGCGCGGGCTGGACTGTATTCGGATGGGTGCGCCGGGTAACTGCTCGACCGCGGTGCCGCCGAGCGCATTGTCCATGGCCTGCTTCCAGATATCGGCGGGCAGGCCGGAACCGTAGATATCGACGCCGCCCGCGGTGCGGATCGGCTGAGGGTGCTCGGTACCGATCCATACCGCCGTGGACAGCGAGGGAGTGAAGCCGATCATCCATGCGTCCTTGTTCCGGGCGCTCTTCCCGAGCTGGGTGGTGCCGGTCTTGGCAGCCGAGGGGCGACCACTGTTCAGCGCGTGCCCGTTGGAGTAGGCCGCGATGGGCTTCATCGCCTGGATGGTGCGCTCCGCGATCGACTTCGTGATGCGCTGTTTGCCCGGCGGCATCTGCCTGCCGATCCGCTGGGTCGGGGTATCGCCGCGATCCAGCAGTACTCTTCCGTCACCTGTCACTACTCGCTGTACGAAGTACGGCGCATGGTAGACACCTGACGCGGCGATGGTGGCGTAAGCGGAAGCCATATCGATCGGTCGGGCCAGATATTGGCCGAGGACGATTCCGTTCAACGGTTTTTCGCCGTTCTCGGTCAGAGTTTTGCCTGCGACACCGGGTATTTCTTCCGGGATACCCGCCGCGTGCGCCGCATCGGCGATAGCTCGGGGCCCGTCGAACATTGACATGGTCAGCCGGTAGAAGCTGGTGTTCAGTGACCGCTTCAACGCTTCGGCCATGCTGCACCGGCCGCAGGATTCCCCGGCGACATTGGTGATCCTGGTAGCGCCATCGGTTACCGGAGAGCTGTCCAGCATGCGAGACAGCGGAATGCCTTGCTGTTGTGCGGCGATCACCGCGAAGACTTTGAATGCCGATCCGGTCTGTAGTGGAGCCTGGGCGAAATCGTAGCCGAGGCCGTCGTAGCCGCCGAAGTAGGCACGCACCGCCCCGGAGCGTGGATCGATCGACACCACTGCGGTACGAAGCTCGGATGGCTGAGAGCTCAGCCGATCGTGCACCGCGTTCAGCACTGCCTGCTGAGTTCTATTGTCGATGGTGGTGGTGATCTGTAGGGCGCCGGTATTCAGTTCGTACTCGCTGATACCGGAGGCGAGCAGCTCGCGCAGCACCTGGCTGCGGATCAACCCCTCTGGGCCGTGAGCCACAACGTTATCGGGAACCTCGGTGAGTGGGATGATCGAGGGGAAAACCGTCGCGTCGCGGTCACCTGGAGTCAGTACGCCCATGGTGACCATGCCATCGAGCACGTAGCGCCAGCGTGTTTTCAGCTCCGCGAGATGGGTTTCCGGGTCCAGGATCGACGGCGTCCTGATCAACGCGGCGAGCATCGCGCCATCGGCGCGGGTCAGCTGGTTCACCTGTTTACCGAAATATGCCTCGGCGGCTGCGGCGATCCCGTAGGCACCACGACCGTAATAGATGGTGTTGAGGTAGGCGGCGAGGATGTCGTCCTTGCTCCACTGCCGTGCCATCTTCGCCGCTATCACCAGCTCACGCATTTTGCGGGTGATCGTTCGATCGGAGCCGAGGAGCGCGTTCTTCACATATTGCTGGGTGATCGTGGAGCCGCCGCCCGCGTCATCTCGCCCGAGCAGGTTGTCCCTGGTCGCCCGTAGAAAGCCGGAAATCGAATATCCAGGATTGGTGTAGAAGTCGCGGTCCTCCGCGGAAAGGACTGCCTCGCGCACCGCTTGTGGCACCTCGGACAATGGAGTACGGGTTCTATTACCCTCCGGTGGAACAACTTGCGCGATCACAGTGTTGCCGTCCGCGGCCAGGACGGTGGTGATCCGGTCGGCCTGCATCGCGGTGGGGCCAGGTACCTCGGCGCTCCAATATGCGAGAACAGCCAGCAGTGCCGGCGTTACACCGAACAAGAGGAACAGGGCTAGTAGTAAGCGGCGAATGCGCGCGCCTCGGATAACGGACCGCCGGTCCGGATCCGGCGTCGCGCGCTTCGTGCGTTGTTTCGAAGTGTGACGACCCGCCGTTCGCTCGCGTCTGTTTCGCGCATTACGTTCCGCTGCTCGCGGTGGCTCGCTCCAGCCGGCGATCGAAGCGTACGGTGCGGTCCGGGGAGCCTTTCTGGCACCGCGGCGACGCTTTCGCGGTATGCGGACCGAGCTCACGACGATCTCCTCCCGTAGCGCCGGACAAACTCATCTGCACGAACACGATCGGAAAGAAGCCTTAAAGAAGTTACTTTAATGCGGTGGCGCCGGTACCGCCGCATGTTCGCGGTCGGCGGAGGTGGTTCGTGAGTTGTCGGGGTGCTGGGCGGGCTCGGTAGCGGGCGTCAGCTCTTCACGCCGCCCGCGGTGAGGCCGGAGATGATGCGCCGCTGGAAGAGCAGGACCATGATGACCAGTGGAATGGTAACGATGGTGCCTGCGGCCATAATCGCGGTGTAGGGCTGTACCAGGGGGTTGTTGCCGGAGAAGCGGGCGATGGCGACCGTCACGGGTTCGGTCTTTCCGCTGGAAAGCAATCGAGCCAGCAGATATTCGTTGACCGCCGCGATGAATGCGAGAATTGCGGTGGTGAACACGGCTGGTGCGGCCAGCGGCAGCATGACCAGCCGGAATGCTTGTAGCTTGGTGGCGCCGTCGATTCGCGCGGCTTCCTCGAGTTCCCACGGTAGTTCGGCGAAGAAAGACGCGAGGATGTAGACCGTCATCGGCAGGACGAACGAGATGTTCGGAATGATCATCGCCTGGTACTCGCCGATCCAGCCGAGGTTGGTGAACAGTTGGAACAACGGAGTCACCAGCACCACAACCGGAAACATCGAGGCGCTCAAGATCAGGCCGGACACCAGGTATTTGCCGCGGAAGGTGAGCCGGGCCAGCGCGTACGCGGCGAACACCCCGATCACCAGCGCGATCACCGTGCTGGCCGCACCGATGACGAGGCTGTTCACCAGAGCTTTGCCGAAATCATTACCGCGACTGGTGTCGAACGCGTTGCGGAAATTCTCCAGTGTGAGGTGAGTCGGCCACGGCGTGTTGTCGAAGGTATAGCCGGGATCGCGGAAAGCAGTGACCGCCATCCAGTAGAACGGTGCCAGTCCCCAGATGAGCACGATCGCCGCGCCGAGGTATACCCGGACCGAGCCGAGCCGCTTGGTCCACGGCACCGAGGTCGGGGCTGGGGGTTTTGTCATCTGTACCGACATCAGGGCACCTCTGGTGTTCTGCGGGGCGCCCGCACCTGGTCGGGCCGTATGGTCGTTGTGCGATGGTGATTCATCCGGCCCGCTGGTGTTCTACGGGGTACCCGCACCTGGTCGGGCCGTATGGTCGTTGTGCGATGGTGACTCATCCGGCCCTCCGCTGTTCTTCCTGGGTGCGGACGGCGTTGGCGCCCAGCACCTTTACCAAGAAGAACGCCGCCGCGAAGATCAAGAGGAAAGTGATTGTGGACAATGCGGCCGCACTGTTGGGGCCTTGCCGCACCTGCTCGACCACTAGGATCGACACTGTCTGAGTAGATGGATTGCCCAGCGTCATGATCGCGGGCAGGTCGTACATACGCAGTGCGTCCATGGTCCGGAACAGCACTGCGACCAGCAGCGCCGGCTTGAGTAGCGGCAGCGTGATCTGGGTGAACCGCTGCCAGGCCGACGCACCGTCGACCCGTGCGGCCTCGTAAACATCAGCCGGGATCACCTGTAGACCAGCGAGCAGCAGCAGCGCCATGAACGGGGTGGTTTTCCAGACGTCCGCCACGATTACCGCGAACCGTGAGGCCCATACGTCGGAGGTCCACAGGATGTGTGTGCCGAGGACTCGATTCACCACGCCGTCATACTGGAACATGAACTCCCACAACCGCGCGGTGACAGCGGTTGGGATGGCCCAGGGAATCAGGACTGCCGCGCGCAACAGCGCCCTGCCCCGGAAGGTCTTGCCCATCACCATGGCCATGCCGAGGCCGAGGGTCAGCTCGAGTGTGACGGTGACGACCGTGAACAGCAGTGTGATCCCGACGGCAGCCCAGAATTGCGAGCCGAGGTTGCCAGTCGGGCAGGACACCGTATCGCCAGCCGTGGTCTGGCACTGCTGCAACAGCCAGTGCGTGTAGTTCGAGAAGCCGGCGCTGCCGCCTTCGACGAACATGCCGGTCGCCGGATCGAGCCTGGAGTCCTGTTGGAAGGACATCCACACCGCCCGGATTACCGGGTACCCGATGACGACCGCGAGTGCGAGCAGTACGGGTGTGACGAACAACCAGGCTTTTCCAGAGCGACGCAACTCCAGAGCGAACGTTGCGCCGAAACCGCGTTTGTCCGGAGTGAGCTTGTCACTCGGCGCGCTAGTCGTCGCTCCCGAGGGATTCGACACCGTTTTTCTCTCCTGCGGGCTCATCGGGTCCGTTGCGTTTTCCGCTTACGATCCTGCGGTCTCGATGCCCTTCTGCATGCCTATGATCGCCTCGTCGACGGACTTGTTTCCTTTCAAGGCAGCATAGGCGTTGTCCTGAATAGCCTTGGATACTGCGGAATAGTACGGAGTGACCGGGCGGGGCACCGCGTTGGCGATGGAATCCTTCAGTGCGGGCAGATACGGCATCTGCGCTATCAGCGCCGGATCGTCATATACCGAGGCGCGTACCGAGGGCAGTGCGCCAGAGGCTACGATGTGCTGCGCCTCATCGCTGATCAGGAAACGCAGGAAGTCCAGCGCAGTGGCCTTGTTCTTGGAGAACGCGCTGATCGCCGCGTTATAGCCGCCGAGGGTGGAGGCGCCGACACCGTTCTTGCCGGGCAGCGGTGCGACCCCGAACTTGTCCTTTACCGGGGAGGCCTCACTGCTGAGGTCACCGAAGGTGGACGGCCACGACCGCAGGAACAGTAGGTTGCCCTGCTGGAAGGCATTGTTGGACTCCGGCTCCTTGAAGGTGATCGCTTCTTTGGGGATGTCGCCGTTTTCGAACGCGTCGACCAAGACCTGCAGCCCGGCGCGCGATTGCGGGCTGTTCACCGTTGGGGTCTTGCCGTCGGCGCCGACGAAGCTACCGCCGTAGGCATTGATGACCTCGGCCGTGTTCACGGTCAGGCCCTCATAGGCCGCGAACTGGCCCGCGTAGCAGCCGATGTTCTGTTCCCGCGCGATGTGGCACTGGTCGAGCATCTCGTTCCAGGTCTTGGGTGGTTCCGGCACCAGATCCTTGCGGTAGAACAGCAGACCGCCATTGGTATTGCGGGGCGCGGCGTAGAGGGTGTTGTTGTAGGTGGCGCTGGTGACCGGTGGTGTGAGCAGCCCGGTGGTGTCGATGGTGAAGGAATCCCGCAGCGGCTGGATCCAGCCTTTAGCGGCGAACTCGGCGGTCCACGGTACATCCAAGGCCATCACGTCGTAGTCGGACTGCTTGGAGCGCATGTGCTCGACCAGGTCGTCGTACTGCTGCGAGGCGTCGTTCGATTGCTCTTTGAAGGTCACCTGTTCGTCCGGGTGTGCGGCGTTCCAGCGTGTGATCAGCTGTTTCACCGCGCCGTTCTGGGTGACGTCCTTACCCTCGACATAGGTGATGGGTCCGCGTCCGGTGAGGTTCTGGCTGAGTGGGCTCTCGCCACTGTCGCTGGAACACGCGCTGGCGAACGTCGCGGTCAACAGCGCGACCGATGCGGCTGCCAGTGCAGCCCGTGGCAGTAATGCCAGACGTAGGGACGACACCTTTTTCACGGCCATCGCAAACACTCCAAGATCATTCGTGAGCGGCAGCACACCCTGCCGGTGCACATGGCAAGATACATGGTGCTGATCCGGTATGTGCGATAGTGGCGGGAACTCCGCAGTAGGCTGCCGGTGATGACTTCCCCGAAGGCGGCTCCGGATCGGATGCTCACCCGGATCGGCGGACTGCTGCGCAAGGCCGAATCCACCGACAACGAACATGAGGCCGAAGCGTTCCTCGCCGCAGCTCAGCGGCTGGCCACCAAGTCCGCCATCGACCTCGCGGTGGCGCGAGCGCATATCGCGGGACGCGAGCGCGGGCAGACACCGGTGCAGCGGATCGTTCCGATCGGTGCGCAGGGAAAGCGTGGGTTGCGCACCTATGTCCAGCTGTTCGTTGCGATCGCCGCAGCCAATGATGTGCGCTGTGATGTCACCAGAACTTCGACACAAGTCTATGCCTATGGTTTCGGCTCCGATATCGATGCCTGCGAGGCGCTGTATGCCAGCTTGCTGGTGCAGATGGTGCGGGCATCCGACCGGTATATCAAGTCGGGCGCTTACCGGTCGGCGACTGTGGAGAAGGTCGTTGTGGAGCAGCGGTGGGGGCACAGGATCGAGCGCCGGGTGCAGGCGCCGGTCGCGGGGGTGACAGCACGGTTGAACTTCCAGATGGCATTCGCGGCGCGAATCGGGCGGCGGTTGGCCGAGGTGAAGGCTGAGGTCGAAGCCGAGATGTTGCCGGATAGCGCGGACGCGACCGGCACTGTATTGGCATTGCGCGGCAAAGAGATCGAGCTCACGGACTTCTACTCGCGGACATCGGCGGCGCGCGGCACCTGGCGCGGACCACAGGGGTCGATGGGACATTCGGCGGCGGCGCAGCTGGCGGGGGACCGTGCGGGACGCGCCGCGCGGATCGGTACCTCGCCAGAATTTCCTTCTGCACGTGGGCAATTGACTGCATCAGCGGAGGTGGTGAGTCGACCATGCGGCAGACGCGATGACCGCGCGTGACACGCAGCGCGCCAAGGTGTACGACGCTGAACAGTTGGTGCGTGGGTTGTTCGATCGAGCTGACGAGCACGGCGTGCGTACAGTCGAACTTTACGGTTCACATCTGACCCTGCCCATCGAGCGTCGTTTCGCTTCGGTGGAGTCGGTGCGCAGCTATGTCGACAAAGTACTTGCCCTCCAGTGGATTCGGGCGCAATGGCATCGAGCGGTCGTGCCGATCCGTGTCCGTGCTCGCGCCGGCATGACCGCCGCGCACTATGAACCCGGGGAGTCCGTTCTCGCGGTCCCGCTGTATACCGGCGGCACTGCCTGGGCACTACGTGAGCTGGTTGTGTTGCACGAACTGGCGCATCATCTGGACTACGGCATCGCGCCTCTCGCGCCGCACGGTCCGGAGTTCTGCACCCGCTATATAGACTTGGTAGATGGTGTCATCGGACCTGAAGCCGCGCTGCTGCTGCGCGTCACCATGCTCGGCTGTGGTGTGCGGCTCGGCGAGTGATGACACCGAGCCGACCCGCCTCTCCGCCTGTTATCTCACGCGGCAAGCAGAAGTGCGAGCAGTGACAGTGCGCCGTTGACGCGGTGGGTCCGGCAATGACCGGGCCCACCGCGTTCACAGCGCCGAAAGCGCCCCCCGCCCGAAGCGAGGATCCGCTAGCGGGCGTAGCGCGACGCGCATCAGTGCTACGGCGTTGTCGTCGCCCGCGATGCGATTGGATTTCAGTGCTCCGCATCCGAGACATTGGTGCACGAGCGCCCATTCACCATCGCCGCGAGCCGACATACTGACCGCGACCATTCGGCCCCGGCAGGATTCAGCGCGATCGCCCGGTACCCGGCGATCCACGTGACGGCTGGTCAGGCAGTGCGGACAGTGGTTGCGGTGAGCGGTGCCCGGCGCTGCTGTCGGCACGGGGAGCCTGCAGCCGACACACCGGAACATCTCGCCGGAACTCTGGCCTCGCCTGTGTAGTACATCCTTGCCGCGTTGCTCGCGGCGGTTGCGGTCCTTCCTGCGTGGCATTTCGACCACCTCTATAGGTCGCTGAATACTTCGAGCGGGAAGGGAGGGTCCGCAAGTGGGCGAACCGCCAGTCGCATCAGGATGAGCTGATTGTCATCACCACAGACCGGATGCAACGCGAGTTCGTGACAGCGGGTGCAGCGATGGACCAGAGCCCACTCGCCGCTGCGCAGCACCGCGATCGACAGTGGCGCCATTCGAGCCTGACATGCGGAGACGCCGCCCTCGATCTGGTCGTGGATATGTCGTGAGTTCAGGCAACTCGGGCAGTGGTTGCGCCTGCTGTGATCGGGCGAGAGCCTGCTGACTGCCGAGCCGCAGCGCAGACAGGTGAAGATATCGGTGCGCAGTGCTGGACTGGCGCCGTGTGTGGTGTTACCGGACACCCGGATGTCTCCTTACTCCAAAGCTGTGTATGAGCAGCGGAGCAGGCCGAGCGCGCCTCGATAAGGTTCAGCGGCGGATGGCGTGACAGTGTTGAGGCGCCCTCGGCGCGGGCCGGGCCATAAACATCCTTTCCACGGGTTCGGCCATCATGGCCGACCTCTCGACTGCGCGTCATCCCGCGCGAGAACCACGCTAGCAGCGGCGTCACGGGTTCTCTATCGAATTTCGCTATGTCGTCGGACGCTGCGCGAGCAGGGTCGAGACGCGAGTCAATCGCTCCTGCCACCAAACGGTGCGGTCGGCGTCAGGGTGGCGATAGCGCGCCAGCAGATCCGGATCAGGTTCTGGCGGGGTACGGAGAACAGGAAGGTAGCCGTCTACCGGTCGTAGGGAGTCGGATGTCACATCGCCGGAGAGCAGGCTCGAAGTGCCCAGACCGCAGGCGAAGTCGAGTTCAGGAAGCGCACCGGCTAAAGCCAGCTGGGCGGCGAGGCCGACGCTGGTCTCCAATGCGGACGAGACCACGCAGGGCAGTCCGGCAGCTTCGGCCACCTGTAGAGCGCGGCGAACACCGCCCAGTGGCGCGCATTTGAGCACGGCGACATCGGCGGCGTCTGCGACCGCAACCCGCATCGGGTCCTCGGCTCGGCGGATGGATTCGTCGGCGGCGATGCGGACGGCGACGCGGCGACGTACCGCGGCAAGTTCCTCGATGGTCCGGCACGGCTGTTCGACATACTCCAGACCGCCTGCGATCCGGTCGATCCGGTCGATATGGCGCACTGCGGTATCGACATCCCATACGGCGTTGGCGTCGATCCGGATCGCGCCGTGCGGTCCGAGAGCATCCCGCACCGCTTCGACTCTAGCCAGGTCTTCCGCTAGCGAATGCGGGTGGTCGGCGACCTTCACCTTGGCGGTGCGGCATCCGGATCTGGCGACGATCGCGTGTGCCTGCTCTGGCTCGACCGCGGGTACAGTGCAGTTGATCGGGATCCGATCCCGTACCGGCTCTGGCCAGCCCGCTTCGATCTGCTCCACGACGGTCGCCAGCCATGAGGCGGCCTCCTGATCGTTGTACTCGGGAAATGGGCAGAACTCACCCCACCCGAGTGATCCGCGCAGCATCATTCCTTCACGCACCGTGATGCCGCGGAACCGGGTACGCATCGGGATGGCGTAGACGACGCTGTGCGCTGCGCGATTGCTCATCGCTGACCAGTTTATGCGGCCGCGGGGCGCGGGCACGGGATTACGTGTGTGGAGCGCTGGGTGCTGTGGTCCTGAACTATCCCAGTGCCTGTTCGCGCTGAGGCGGTGAGGTAATGGCGAGATTGCCCGTGATACCCACCCCGCGACCGGTATCACGGGCTTGGTTCAGAGTCGTTCGAGGATAGTGGCGTTCGCTAATCCGCCTGCTTCGCACATGGTCTGCAGGCCGTAACGGACGCCGCGCTCGCACATGGCGTGCACCAGCGTGGTCATCAGGCGGGCACCGGACGCGCCGAGCGGGTGCCCGAGTGCGATGGCGCCTCCGTTGACGTTGACCTTGGCTAGATCCGCCCCAGTGTCGTGTGCCCAGGCCAGCACTACCGGCGAGAACGCCTCGTTGATCTCGATCAGGTCGATATCTGACAACTGTAATCCGGCGCGCTGCAATACCTTTCCAGTCGCCGGGATTACCGCGGTGAGCATCAGCAGTGGGTCGTCCCCGACCACAGCGAAGCTGTGTAGCCGGGCCAGTGGTTTCAGCCCGAGTCGCGCAGCGCGTTCACTGGTCGTGATCAATAACGCCGCGCTTCCGTCGCTGACTTGGCTCGCGTTCGCCGCAGTGATTTCCCAGCCGATCTGTGGGAAACGAGTGGCCATGGCCGGGTCATAGTAAGCAGGACGCAGTGCCGACAGCGTTTCCAGTGTGCTGCCGACTCGGATGCCTTCATCGGTGGCCAGGCCGTTGATCGGCGCGAGTTCGCTGGTGAACCGCCCGTCTTTTGTTGCTAACGCGGCTTTTTCGTGGCTGCCCAGCGCGAATTCGTCTAGTTGGGTGCGGGCGAGCCCCCATGTGGCCGCGATCAATTCGGCGCTGATGCCCTGGGGCACTAGGCCGTCCGGGTAACGTTCGGCGAAACCGATACCGGAAATATCGTTCGAGCCGACCAGATTGGTGCCCATGGGAATCCGTCCCATTGATTCCACACCTGCGGCGACCACGATGTCGTAGGCGCCCGCGAGCACGCCCTGCGCGGCGAAATGGATTGCCTGTTGGCTGCTGCCACACTGTCGGTCGACGGTGACGGTGGGGACGGATTCGGGGTATCCGGCGGCCAGTGCGGCCCGCCGGGTCATATTGGCGGCCTGTTCACCGACTTGGGTGACGATACCGCCGATCACGTCGTCGATGCTCGCGGGGTCGATACCGCTGCGGTCGACTACCGCACGCAGGCTGTGGGCCAGCAGGTCTACTGCGTTGACATTGTGTAGTGCGCCGTTCGGCTTGCCTTTGCCGATCGGAGTGCGTACCGCCTCGACAATCACCGCGTCTCTCATGGCGTGTTCCCTTCCGAACCGAGAACCGGGCTCTCTCGCCTAGCTTTACTAAGTCATAGTCAGAATACATCTGACAATAGTTAAGGAAAGTCAGATTGGGTATGATGTTCGTCATGGCAGCAGTGATGGAAGGGCCATTGGCCGATCTGAGCTCATGGCAGACCGATGAGTGTTCGATCGCGAAAGCGCTCGATATCGTCGGCACCCGCTCAGCGGTGCTCATCCTGCGTGAGGCGTACTACGGAACCCGGAGGTTCGACGGATTCGCCAGCCGGGTCGGTATCACCGACGCGGCCACGGCCGCCCAGTTACGCAAGCTCACCGCGGCGGGCCTGCTGGCGAAACAGCCGTATCGGGAGGAAGGCAAGCGCACGCGGCACGAATACGTACTCACGGCGATGGGACGGGATCTGCTGCCCGCCGTGCTCGCCCTCATGCAGTGGGGCGATGCCTACTTGCAGGCGGGTCCGGCCCCGCTACTGCTGGTCGAGGAGGCGACCGGCGCCCCGGTGCGGGTGCGGGTGCGCAGCGAGTCCGGGCGCGAAATCGAGCTGGAGGAGCTGGGCGTGCGGCTCAACGAGGAGTACGTCCAGGCGCGACGGGTGGGTCACGAGGAAGCCCGAGTGGGCAAGGCGGGCGGGCGGCAGTGATGGCGTGAGCGCGTTTTGCCCGCGTGCCGCGCTGGAGCGGGCACGCGGGCTGTTCGGCGAGAAGGAGTTCAGCCGAGTCGTTCTCCGGCGGAGCCGAAGAAGTAGATGTGGTCCGGGTCGGCGCCCAGCCGCACGCGGGCCCCCTTCGCCGGTGGGTTACGCCAATCCGCTCGCGCCACCACGGTTTCCCCTGCACCGTTCTCGGTGCTGGTGCGGCCGTAGACGTAGGCGTCGGAGCCCAGCTCCTCCACCACGTCGACCTCCATCTCGATTCCGGAGCCATTGCCCAGATCGAAATGCTCGGGCCGGATGCCTACCGTTACGGTGGCTCCGGCCGCATCCGCGACCGAACGCGGCAGCTGGATCGGGTGGCCACCCAGTTCGACTGTGCCGCCGATGACCGGAAGTGGGAAAAGGTTCATGGCGGGTGAGCCCATGAAGCCGGCGACAAACACGTTGGCGGGATTACGGTACAGGTCACGGGGTGCGGCGCACTGTTGCAGCAGACCGTCCTTCAGCACGGCGACCCGGTCACCCATGGTCATCGCCTCGACCTGATCGTGCGTGACGTACACCGTGGTGGTGGCGAGCCTGCGCTGCAACTGCGCGATCTGTGTCCTCGTCTGTACGCGTAGCTTCGCATCCAAGTTGGACAGGGGCTCGTCCATCAGGAACACCTGCGGCTGACGCACGATCGCGCGGCCCATCGCGACCCGCTGGCGTTGGCCGCCGGACAGTGCTTTGGGCTTGCGGTCCAAGTAGGGTTCCAGATCGAGCAGTTTGGCTGCTTCCAGCACGCGCTGCTGTTTCTCCGCCTTGGCGACCTTGGCCAGTTTCAGCGCGAAGCCCATGTTTTCCGCGACGGTCATATGCGGGTAGAGCGCGTAGTTCTGGAACACCATGGCGATATCGCGTTCTTTGGGCTCGGCGTGGGTCACGTCGTCGGCGCCGATGAGGATGCGGCCGCCGTTGACGTCTTCGAGCCCGGCGAGCATACGCAGCGACGTCGATTTTCCGCAGCCGGAAGGACCGACCAGCACAAGGAACTCACCGTCGGCGATCTCCAGGTTCAACTGATCTACCGCGGGCTTGGTGGCGCCAGGGTAGCGCCGCGTAGTGTGGTCGAAGGTCACAGTAGCCATGTGGCGTCACATCCCATCCCGGCAGGAACGTGCCGGACGATCCGAGTAAGGGCGGGGTGATCGTACTAGGCCATTCGACCAGCAATGAGCATTTTATGCGTTTCTGCTAATGTGTTTATCGTCATAACTCCATTGCCGAGTGCAGGGATTGCCGGGTGCAGGGAAGGGAGTATTTCTATGACTACAGCACACGTGCAGCACACCGACCACGACCACACTCATGGTCCGGACTGCGGTCACAAGGCCGTTGCGCATGGAGACCATGTCGATTACGCCCACGACGGTCATCTGCATCGCGAACATGAGGGGCACTACGACGAATGTGAGCCGTCCGGGCACATCGAGTGCGCGGACCACTCGCACCAGCACGGTCCTGATTGTGGTCACGACGCTGTTCAGCACGGTGACCACCTCGACTATCTGCACGATGGTCACCGCCACGCCGTGCACGGCGGGCACTACGACGAGCATTGATCCGCCGCGCACTTCTCGATGCGGCATACGGCTGAGGAAGCTGGGCCCGGTTTGTCGTTGCTCGGTCCGATGCAGCCGAGGAAGGTGCACCCTGGACGTCGAGGACATCAATCGTCGAACCATCGCGCAGTTCCGGGCAGGCGGTGCGCTCACGGATTTGTGTCGTGACTGCTTGATTTTGCTGACGACGACAGGACGTTGTTCCGGAGTCCCGCATACCACCCCGATGATGTTCCACCGCGACGGCGACCGCCTGTTGATCGTCGGCTCCAACGTTGGCGCATCGACGCACCCCGACTGGTATCTGAACCTACGCGAGAACCCGCGTGTCACCGTCGAGATAGGTGGGAAAATCCATGCGGCGCTGGCTGTTCCGCTTACCGGTGAGGATCTGGCCTGTACCTGGGCCATGCTAGAGACTGTCTATCCGTTCTTCGCCGAGCACAAGATGAACACGGCCCGCGTCATCCCGGTGGTCGCGCTGACCCTGTCGTGAGGTAGCACCACTTCCATAAGAGTTACCTAATTAGTTGTCTGTTCACTTTGTCGTATTGTCCGGATTGTCCGGGTGGTTTAGCGTGCGGCCGTCAAGCCAAACCCAGGAGTCGTCGTGAGTCTGCAACCACTCGCCCTTTTCGTGAAGCATGACGGTCAGTCGTCGCGCGCCGCCGTCACGTGCGCATACCGGTGCGCGAACGCATGCTTTCACGAGGTACCGAACACTTCCAGCAATGCCTACTTCGGCGACATCATCAGCTCACTGAACCGGCGCGGGCTGATCAAAGGCACAGCGGCCGCGGTGCTCGCGGTCGGCGCGGGCAGCATGCTCGCCGCATGCGGCGATGACAGCGAGCCGGTCGCCGCGCAGGAGCCGACCGGCTCGGCGGGCACCGGCACCGGTTTCACCGCCGTCGCGCCGAATACCGAAGATGCCGTGGTGATCCCGGAGGGTTACGAGCAGTCCGTCGTGATCCGCTGGGGCGATCCGCTGTTTACGGACGCACCTGCCTTCGATTTCGACAAGCAGACTGCCGCCGCGCAGGTCCGGCAGTTCGGTTACAACAACGATTTCGCAGCCCTGCTGCCGATCGAGGGTCAGGCCAACAGCTATCTGCTCGTGGTCAACCATGAGTACACCACCGGCCCGCAGATGTTCCGCGGCTACAACGATGACGAGCCCACTGATGAGCAGATCGCGATCACCATGGCCGCGCACGGTTTGAGCGTGGTCGAGGTCAAGGGCGAATCCGGTTCTGGCAGAATTGTTCCAGCCTTCGGCAAGTACAACCGCAGGATCACCCCGGCCACCGAGTTCATGCTGACCGGACCCGCCGCGGGCAGCGAGTTCGTGAAGACCTCCGCCGACCCGACCGGTACCAAGGTCCTCGGCACGATGAACAACTGCTCAGGTGGTGTAACACCTTGGGGAACAGTGCTTTCCGGTGAGGAGAACTTCAACGGCTACTTCGCCAACGGCGACAAGGTGACTGATGAGGCTGTCATGGCGCGGTTGAAGCGCTACGGCTTGGCCGAGGGTAAGACCACCAACAAGTGGGAGCGCGCGGACAAGCGTTTCGATCTGCTCCAGGAACCGAACGAGGCCAACCGATTCGGTTACGTGGTCGAGGTCGACCCGTGGGATCCGACATCGACGCCGATCAAGCACAGCGCGATGGGGCGGCTCAAGCATGAGGGCGCCACCATCTATGTCACGAAGAACGATGAGGTGGTCTCCTATACCGGCGACGACGAACGGTTCGACTACATGTACAAGTTCGTGTCCGCGCGCAAGAGGCAGCCTGGCACCGGCGCGGCGAGCATGCGGCACAACTTAACCATTTTGGACGCAGGCACGCTGTATGTCGCCACACTCACCGGCGATCATCCGGACAAGATCGACGGTTCGGGCAAGAAGCCGTCGGACAAGGGATTCACTGGCACTGGCCAGTGGATTCCACTGCTCGAAACCGGTGTAGACGGCAAGGGTAGGTCCCTGGTCGACGGTATGAGCGCTGAAGAGGTCGCGGTTTTCACTCGGCTGGCCGCCGACAAGGTCGGCGCCACCAAGATGGACCGGCCGGAGGACTTCGAAGCCAATCCGCACACCGGCAAGGTGTATGTCGCGCTGACCAACAACAGCAAGCGTGGCAAGGAGGGCAAGCCAGGTCCCGATGCGGCGAACCCGCGTAACCTCAACAAGAACGGTCAGGTCCTGGAGATCGACGACGACCACACCGGCACCACGTTCACCTGGTCGCTGCTGCTGGTCTGCGGTGATCCCGCGGCTGCGGATACTTATTACGGCGGGTTCGACAAGGCCGAGGTCAGCCCGATCTCTTGTCCGGACAACCTGGCCTTCGATCCGTACGGCAACCTGTGGGTATCCACCGATGGCAATGCCTTGAAGTCGAATGACGGGCTGTTCTCCGTGGTGCTCGACGGGCCGAATCGGGGTGAGACCAAGCAGTTCCTCACCGTCCCTCGTGGTGCGGAGACCTGTGGCCCTATAGTCACTGAATCTCGCGTGATGGTATGTGTGCAGCATCCGGGAGAAACCGACGACTCGACCCCCGACAACCCGTTCTCGCACTGGCCGGACGGTGGCACAGCCCAACCGCGCCCTTCTGTTGTGGTGGTGTGGAAGAAGGACGGCGGCCGGATCGGCGTCTGATATCGCGGCCGTTTATTCGCTGGAACGAGTAGAGGTTCTGTACCGATCCGGGATTGTGACACCGAGTCCTCTCATGACAGGGGAGGGCTCGGTGTCACTTGGGGCATTGAGCCGACTCCAGGATTTGGGCGGGCAAGACATTATTCGCGCCGAGGATCTCGATGCCTATGAGGGGATGTAGGAACCTGATGGCTTCACTTCAGGGTAGCCAGTGAGTTGGCGCATGTTCGCGTAACTGGCGAGATCACCTTGCGCGCCGCTGTATACGTTGAGGTCGACGGGGCCTGTGATGCCGGGAATGGCGCCGCTGTCGGTAGTCTGCCAGAAAGTCCAGGTGCGCCAGCCGCCGGGGACTTCGGGTTGGGGGTTGCCACGATAGTCGGCGATCCACAACGGGTAGTCGGCGAATTCGGTGGTGTCGGCCATCGCGGTCCGCCAGAAGCTGGGATAGGTGTAGATGATCGGGACCCGGCCGGTGAGAGTTTTTACTGTGGCAAGGTAGCGGCGGGTCCAGTCGATCAGGGCCGCTGGACCGAGTCCGCCGGTGTGTTCGAGGTCGAGTACCGGCGGTAGGTCGAGCGGACCGTTCTGTCCGAGCGCTACCGCCGCGTACAGCGCGGCTTGTGGCTCGGGTGGCAGATTGGGCCTGGCATAGTGGTAGGTCCCTCGGACCAGGCCTGTGGCGCGAATCAGCAGGCTGTCGGGTATGTAGTAGGGGTTGATGTAGCTGAGCCCCTCGGTGGCCTTGACCATGGCGAAGTCATAGCCGGCGTTCTTGACCGCGAACCAGTTGATCAGGCGCCCGTCGCCGTGCTGCCAGGACGAGACATCCAGGCCGGTCGGCGCGGCGTGCGCGGGTAGCGTAGCGCTCAGGATGCCGGACAGCGTGATCAGTGACAGCACCGTGCTGCGGTGGAGGAGCGATCTCCGGGAGGACATGCCGATCTACGATAGTTATTCGCTATTGCTATGGTCGGTATTGCGATCGGTGCGGCGTCCACTCGGCTGTGTGAGCAGGTCTGGCTCACCCCAGCCAATCCAGTACGGAAGCAGCCGTCCAAGACTGCTGCATACTGCCCAGTGCCTCGCCGGTGAACGGTTCGTAGTATTCGGCGAAGCTGCCATCGCTGGCCTGGCGCAGGCCCTCGGCGCGTAGCATGAACGCGCGTTCGGCCCAGCCACGCCGGGCGAAGGCCCAAGAGAACAGCCAGCTCATCACGGGCCACACCGGGCCGCGCCAGTACTCGCGGGGGCGAAAATCTCTGGATACCGGCGAGGTCGATGGTGGCAGTGCGTAGCGTAGATCCGGGTGCCCGCAGAAACGTGGTCCTTCGAACAGCCGAAGCAGGGCGCGTTCGGTATCGCGGGGCAGCCCGCCGCACAGCAGCGGAGCGAACATTGCGAGTGTCTCGGTATTGATCCACCGCTGTAATCGCACGTCGAAGTCGCGGGCCGTGCCGGTGCGCGAGTCGGTTGTCGCGATGACTCCTGTGCGGAACCGGCTGGCCCAGGTGTAGAGGTCGCGGATGTCGGCGTTCGGCTGTTTGTGTTCCTCGCCGATATTGGCCAGGACCTCGCAAGCCAGTGCGAAGATCCCGGTGACGAATACGTCCTCCACGGCGAAACTCATGGTCGAGGCGAGCAGATAGTCGTCGTAACCGGCGCGGCGCATCTGCTCGACCAGCCACAGGTAGCGGTCATACTCGCGGTCGCTCGGGCGCTGGGTCGGGTCGGAGACCACCAGTACATCCTCGCGGTGGTATGGCGGCAGGTCGCCGGGGATCACGTGTTCGTAGGCGCGGTCCCAGCGCGGTGAATTATCCATCCCGGATTCCCAGCCGTGATACAGAGTGATGCGGCCGGTCTCTTTGGGATCGCGGGCATGTGCCAGCCAACGATGCCAGCGCACCAGATCCGGCCAGTGTCGGTTGAGGAATTCTTCGCCGATCATCCTGGTAGTGCGTCCGTGCCTGCGCGAGTGATCCAGGATTCGCTGTACCGCGATGGCGTGCACCGGCGGCTGAGTGATCCCAGAGGTGTCCGGCCCGTCCGGCGCATTGACGGCCAGCTTGCGGCATTCCCAGCGGGCCGGCCCGGGAAAGTAACCGTCTACGCCGTTGGCGAAGACGATATGCGGGATCATGCCGTTCTTCCACTGCGCCGATAGCAGTGTGTCCAACTCCATCACTGCCCGTTCCACACTGAGCGGGGCCAGCCCCACCGCGACGAACGCCGCGTCCCAACTCCACATGTGTGGATACAGTCGCGGTGCGGCGCTGGTCATGGTGCCCAGATCGTTGCCGCGTAGCAGGTAGGCAGCGCGGGCCGCGAGCTGGGTTGGGGTGAAGCCCAGATATACCATTCCCCTATTCTGCGGTGCTGTTCATGAACGTGCCCGGACAGCGCCGTCCTGCCCGCCTTCTGTCGCGCCATCAGTACCTGGCCATCAGTACCTCTGCCGCGCGGGAGGCAGATCCCCTGCCATCTCTCCTATTACAGTGAGTCCCAGTCTCTTCAGCTCCGCGATCGCTACATCGGGGCGATCGCGCACCGCCGCCGCTGTCTGCTTCCGCCGCCAGGTTTCCCGGCCTATTGTGACCTCGGACTCCCACCCGTCGCGGGCAGCTACCCGGCAATCATCGGCTTCTTTCCGCGCCTGTCGGCCAACTGGAACTGCGACTTGTGTACTGCGAGATGGCATTGCGCACGATCGAGAGTCAACTCGAAGCCGAGGATTATGTTTCCGATGGCGCGACCGCCCGGCTCGGCATGGATACTCTGCCGATAGCTGAATGCGTACCTGCCTCCTCTGGGGGAGGCGTTCACGGTGAGCTGGTCGCCATCGGGGGCGCCCTCCAAGCACATCAGTGCTCGGGTCGACACATCCAGAGCGAACTCGTGGGCTTGTCTCTCGAGTTCCGACCGCCCCTCACTCATCCTCGAGGAGGAATTCGAGCGACCGCAATTCGTCCCATGCCGCCAGCTCTTCGGGGGTCAGTGCGCACTGCGCGGCGATTTCGCCGATCTCGGTTCGCGTCATACCTACACGCCGCAAAATGTCTTGATGGCGGCACCGAAGTTCCTCGGATGTGGCGTGCTCGACCGTGACAGTCATCGCTGAATCACCCTCCCTGCTTCGCCGGTGGCTGTCTGCGCTCATTATGCACATATCGCTCTCTGTTCGGGTGGATCGAGGCGAATAGTGTCGGACGTGGCGTGCCAATGTCTGGATATACTATCTTGAATCGAACAAATTTTCGATAACAGGTGCTGTGCTACCCGCCTGTACATCGGCGTAGCTCCGGTCGGCATCGTGATCGCCCCGCCGATTACGGTGAAGATCATGACTTCGCCCGTGCCAAGGAAACCGACCGCATTGATCACCGGCGCGGGCCGTGGGCTCGGCGCTGCCATCGCCCGTGAACTCGCCCCGACGCACAATCTGCTGCTCGGCGCCCGGTCGGCGGAGTCGTTGCGTGCCATTCTGGCGGAGCTGCCCGGTGTGGAGAGGCTGCCGGTCGAGCTGACCGACTACCCCGCCGTCGCCGCGGCGGTCGCGCCGATCCGGCGGCTGAATGTGTTGGTGCACAATGCGGGCATCGCCGATATCGACACGATCGCGGACTCCACCGTCGAGCAGTGGCGAGAAACTCTGGAAGTCAACCTGATCGCGGTCGCCGAGCTGACCAGGCTGCTACTACCGGCGCTACGTGCGGGCAACGGCCATGTGGTGTTGATCAATTCGGGCGCCGGGCTGCGCGCGAACGCGGGTTGGGCCTCTTACGCCGCGAGCAAGTTCGGGCTGCGTGCCTTCGGTGACGCGCTACGGCTGGAAGAGCCCGCACTGCGTGTCACCTCGATTCATCCGGGACGCATCGATACCGATATGCAGCGCGAGATCATCGCGGGCGAGGGGCGCGAGTACCGGCCTGAGGAGTTCCTCACCCCGCAGACCGTGGCGGGTGCGGTGCGCGCGGCCATCGAAACTCCCCGCGACGCGCACCCCACCGAGATCGTGCTGCGGCCGTACTGAACACACGCGGTCGGCTGTGACGGCTCAGTGCGTGCCGTGCTGCGTCAAGCGACGATGCTAAGTCAAGCGACGATATTGACCAAGCGTCCCGGCACCACGATCAGCTTGCGCGGCGCCTTCCCGTCGAGCAGCGCGGCGATCTTCTCGTCGGCCAGCGCGGCCGTTTCGATCGTCGAGTTGTCGGCATCGGCGGCCACTTGGATGCGGCTGCGCAGTTTGCCGTTCACCTGGATCGGGTATTCCACCGCCTCGTCCACCAGCAGCGTGGAATCGGCGGTCGGGAACGGTCCGTGCGCCAGAGATTGGTTGTAGCCGAGACGTTCCCACATTTCCTCGGCGATATGCGGCGCCAACGGCGCCAGCATCAGCACCAGTGGCTCCACCACCGAACGTGGCGCGCCGCCCGGATAGTTCTTGGTCAGGTGGTTGGTGAGCTCGATCAGCTTGGCGCCCGCCGTATTGTCGCGAAGGGCTGCGAAATCCTCGTCCACGCCCGCGATCGTCTTGTGCAGCAGGCGCAGCGTCTCTTCGGAAGGCGCGGTTTCGGAGACCCGCAGCGCCCCGGTCTCCTCGTCCACCACCAAGCGCCACGCGCGCTGCAGGAAGCGGTGCGCGCCGACGACATCCTTGGTCGCCCACGGCCGCGAGGTGTCCAGCGGACCCATGGCCATCTCGTAGAAACGGAAGGTGTCCGCGCCGTAGAGATCACACATCTCGTCCGGGGAGATGGCGTTCTTCAGCGACTTGCCGATCTTGCCGTATTCCTGGAACACCTCGATCTCGCCGGTGTCGGTGGGCCAGAAGAACTTGCCGTCGCGTTCCACTACTTCGGCGGCGGGCACATATGCGCCGCGTGCGTCGGTATAGGCGTGCGCCTGGATGTAGCCCTGGTTGAACAGGCGCCGGTACGGCTCGGACCCACTGACATCGCCCAGGTCGAACAGTACTTTCTGCCAGAACCGGGCATACAGCAGGTGCAGCACAGCGTGCTCGACACCGCCTACATACAGATCGACGCCACCGGGATCGTCCGGTCCGCCGACCTCGGTGCGCGGGCCCAGCCAGTACGCTTCGTTCTCCCCGGCGCAGAATGCTTCGGTGTTGGTCGGGTCGGCGTAGCGCAGTTGGTACCAGGAGCTACCCGCCCAGTTCGGCATGACGTTCGTATCGCGCCGATAGGTCTTGGGTCCATCGCCCAGGTCCAGTTCGACGCGCACCCAGTCGGCGGCCTTGGCCAGCGGTGGTGAGGGCTCGGAGTCCGCGTCGTTCGGATCGAAGGTCACCGGGGCGAAATCGTCCAGTTCCGGAAGCCGTACCGGCAGCATGGATTCCGGTAATGCGTGCGGTGCGCCCTGTTCGTCGTAGACGATCGGGAACGGCTCGCCCCAGTAGCGCTGGCGGGCGAACAGCCAGTCCCGCAGCTTGTACTGGATGGTGCCGGTGCCGTGGCCACTGGACTCCAGTCGGGCGATCACCGTCGCCTTGGCCTCTTCGACCGAAAGCCCGTTCAAGTAGTCGGAATTCACCAGCTCGCCATCACCGGAATAGGCCGAGACGGTGAGGTCGCCGCCGGAGATGACCTCCTTGATCGGCAGACCGAGCGCGGTGGCGAAATCCCAGTCCCGTTGGTCGTGGCCGGGTACCGCCATGATCGCACCGGTGCCGTATCCGCTGAGCACGTAGTCGGCGATGAAGATCGGCACCGGTGTGTTGTCGACCGGGTTGATGGCGTAGGCGCCGAGGAAGACCCCGGTCTTCTCTTTGCTCTCCTGGCGCTCCAGATCCGACTTGGCCGCGATGGACTCGCGGTAGGCCGTGACAGCGTCGGCGGGGGACGCGGCGCCTTCGTTGGTCCAGCGGGGATCCACGTCGGCGGGCCATGCCGCGGCGGTCAGTTTGCCGACCAGCTCGTGTTCGGGCGCCAACACGACATAGGTCGCGCCGAACAGGGTGTCGGGCCTGGTGGTGAAGACCTCGATCTGCGCGCCGTCGGCGTCGAACTTCACCTGCGCGCCGCGCGAGCGCCCGATCCAGTTGCGCTGCATGGCCTTGACGTTCTCCGGCCAGTCCAGGCGGTCCAGATCGTCGACCAGCCGATCGGAGTAGGCGGTGATGCGCATCATCCATTGCCACAGTCGCTTGCGGAACACCGGGAAGTTACCCCGCTCACTGCGGCCTTCCGCGGTGACCTCCTCGTTGGACAGCACAGTGCCGAGACCGGGGCACCAATTGACCATGGAATCGGTCTGGTAGACGAGGCGATACGAGTCGAGCAGGGCGCTACGCTCGGCGGCACCCATGGTGGTCCAGTTCTTCCCGTCCGGCGTCGGCCGCGCACCGGAGGCGAACTGGGCCTCCAGATCGGCGATCGGGCGGGCGCGACCGGCCTCTCGGTCATACCAGGCGTTATAGATGCGCAGGAAGATCCACTGGGTCCAACGGTAGTACTCGGGGTCGGTGGTCGCGAACGAGCGGCGTCGATCGTGTCCGAGGCCGAGCCGGTCCAGCTGACGCCGCATGGTGGCGATATTCGCCTCGGTGGTGTCGCGCGGGTGCGCGCCGGTCTGCACCGCGTACTGCTCGGCGGGCAGGCCGAAGGCGTCATAGCCGAGGGCGTGCAGCACGTTGCGGCCGTGCATGCGGTGATAGCGGGCGAAGACGTCGGTGGCGATATAGCCGAGCGGATGTCCTACGTGCAGTCCCGCACCCGACGGATAGGGGAACATGTCCTGCACGAAAAGCTTGTCCGACGGAGTGGAACCTGCTAGCGGACCAACCGGGTTCGGTGCATGGAACGTTCCGCGTTCGTCCCACACCCGCTGCCACCGGCGTTCGATACGGCCGGCAAGCTCCGCGTTGTACCGGTGCTCTGGTACATCGCTTTCGGTTGCACGTGTCTCTTGCACGGTCCTGCCTTCTATGGTCGCCGATCCTCCGACAAACTTCGCCTCTCAGGGTAGAACGTCCAGCCGACCAGATCGGAAATCGGGCTGGCCTGGACTTCCGGTTGCGTTCATCGTCACACGGCCCATTACCCTGCGATCGGTGCCGGTGCGCTAGCCTGCAGAGGTGTTCGTCGTCGCTCTCGCCCTGTTCGTGCTGGCCTTGGTAGCCATAACAACCGGCACACTCGGGCTGACCGGCCGGTTGCCCCGTAACCGTGTCTTCGGGGTGCACACCGAGGCCGCGCTGTCGGATGACGAGGCGTTCCGGGTCGCCAACCGGGTCGCCGCCCCTACTTCGATCGCGGCCGGCGCTCTGTTGTTCGCCGGCGGTCTGGTCACTTTGGTCGTCGGCGGGATAGCCGCGCTCGTTGTCGTGGCGGGCGTCGCCGTTATCGCCCTGTTCACCCTCGGCGCGGGCGCTAATGCCGCGGCGCGGGTCGCCGATGGCATCGCCCCGCCTGCCGAGTTGGGCGGCTGCGGCAGCTCGTGTGGCGCGTGCTCGCTGCGCGACACTTGCCAGCCTGCGAGCTGAGCTGTCGCGTGGCTACCGCGCGCACTCCGGTGGCGGCGCGAAGCCGCGAGACAGCGGACTGTCTGTCGGAGTGATGTAGAGCACGCCCGGAATGCGCGCCACGTCATCCGTCGAGTGAACTACGCGGAACCGAGGTCGGTTCCGCGTAGCATGTACACGTCGCAGGGGCAGGCGTTGTGCCCGGATTCAGTTGTGATGCGGAGCAGGTCGCCTGAGTTGGGCGAGGGCTTGCCGGACGGCGCGGTCGGCAGCGGGGTCTCCGACCGCGATGCGTGCGCTGCCGTCCGGGTAGGGCTTGGCGACGATGGCCGCGCGGCGCAATGCGGTGACAATGCCGGGACCGGGAAGGTACAGGAAGTTGGCGTGGCTTTTCGGTACCGCGATGCCGTGGGCCAGTATGGCGTCGCGGAGCGCGTCTCGTGCTTCGGTGATGCGGAGGGTTCGCGCGGCCAGTTCGGGTTCGGCGGCGTAGCAGGCAGACACGGCGGCTACCGCTGTCGAGCTCATCCCGAACGGTAGTTGCAGTCCGAGAACCCGTGCGATCAGCTCTGGTCCGCCGAAGGCATACCCGATGCGTAACCCGGCCAGACCGTACGCCTTGGAAAAGGTGCGTAGTACAAGGAGGTTGGGATGCTTCTCGATCAGCGTCAGCGGATCGATGTATTCGGCGGCGCCGAGGAATTCGACATACGCCTCATCCAGGAGCACTGGCACTCGGGTAGGTATATCGGACAGGAAAGCCGCCAACTCGTCCGCCGGGATCACCGTGCCGGTCGGGTTGTGCGGACGGCACAGCACAACCAAGGTGGTTCGCTTGCCGATGGTCCGCAGCATTGCCCGCAGGTCCTGTCTGCCCGCCGCATCCAATGGCACCATGACGGACTCGACTCCGGCCATCCCGGCCATAATCGGGTATCCATCGAAGGTTGGTGTGCTGTAGACGATTTCGCTTCCCGCTGTGGTCAGCGATCGCAAGATCTGCATCGCCACTCCGGTCGCGCCGGACCCGACCACGACCTGATCCGGCTGCACGCCGACATGTTGTGCGATCAGCGTCGGTAGCTGCCGCGGCAGGAATTCGGGATACCGATTCGCCTGGACCATTGTGCTCTGCACTGCCCGCAGGACGGAGGGGAGCGGAGGGAATGGATTCTCGCTCAGGCTCACATCGAACTTCGGCGCTACTCGCGGGGAACCGAGCCTGCGTGTGGACCGGGTGCCGTCGGCGAAGTGGACGCTCATCGAGCCGCCCCCCAGCGAACAGCGGCCGCGCCGGCGAAGTCGCCCGCGTGCGCGAACGCCGCCAGCAATACCAGCGACCCGTTGGGTAGTCCGCCCGTCTGATTCGCTGTATCCAAGGTCACCGGAATGCCTGCGGCGAAAAGGTTCCCGCAGGAGTCGAAGGTATCCGGATGCCGTTCCGGCGGAAGCTCCAGCGCGTCGCGCCAGTTGCGCAGAAACAAGCGATTCGGCTGGTTGGTGACGAAGACATCGACATCGCTCCCTCGCACCCCGATCCGATCGCAGACCGCGAACGACACTTCCGGAACCAGCCGGTTGCCACGGGCCAATACCTTGGTGACCTTGGATTCGGTGAAGCTGACGCAGCTCTGCCCCTCGCCTGGCTCCCAGTACCGGCGCGTGCCGTTGGTGGAGAACTCCATATCCCCCGCGAATTCGGGATAGGTACGGCATTCGATGTCCAGAATCGGTGCGCTGTCGTCCTTGCGGAGCAGCCCGACACCGCAGCCGTCGCCGGGTACCGGCGCCTGCGCCAGCTTGCGGATCTCGGACTGGGTGAACACCGGTCCCGCGCAATTCTGGGTCGCCGCGATCAGTGCGGTGCGGGCCGGAGTGGACTGCAACACCATGCGAGCCAGCGACATCATGTGCACGAATGCCGCGCAGCCGCTGTTGTGCACGTCGTAGACGAATGCGGGACGGATACCGAGTCGCCGCGCCACCTCGGAGCCACAACCGAGCACCGGGTTGTCCGGCAGCTGGGTGTGGGTGATCAGCACGTCGATATCAGCGATCACATCGTCGCCGTGGCGTTCACGCAGTGGAGCGACGGCCTGCTCGACCATATCCACTGCGGTCTCATCGCGTGCCACGTGGTGTCGGCGCTTCGGCGAACGGAACATGACGTTCTTCGCCATTCGGTCCGAGCGCGAGAATTGAGTGAAGTATTCGGTGCCGATCGGCTCGCCGGGGAGGTAGGAGGCCACATCGATGAGGCTCACCGGGGAAAGCCCTGAGGTATGGGGAAGGGATGTCATCGGGCTGCTCATTTCATCCAGTCGGGCTTGATGGGCAGGCCGTGGGTGGCTCGGTACTCGCAGATAGCCTTGAGGTTGTCCATCTCCAGTTGGTGCCCTGCCGAGAACATCTCCCAGAAGTCGCCGACCCACACCGGTCGCTTCGGCGGCGCGGTTTCGGGATAGGGGTTCCCGTCGTAGAACGGATGCTTGCAGTTCATCCACAGCACCACCGAACCCGGCTTGTCGAACACCACTTGCGCGTCGATCACGCGCAGCAGATAGATCATCCACAGGTGCTGTCCCTGGTCCCACGCGCAGTGGTAGTCGACCGTCATCGCATCGGGGTTGGCGACGGTGCGGGTGAAGATGGTGGTCTCGGAGCCGAGCCGGTCATAGGCGAGCCACAATCCGGGCTCGTCGGTCTCCACGAACCCGCGCAGGCTGTAGGTCCACTCTTCCAGCGATCTGGTGTCGGCAAGATATTCGTACACTTCGCGGGGCGGTGCGGCGATGTATCCCTGCACCGGGCAATACTCGCCGTATATCTGGTCATGCGGGTATACGGAGCGCAGCATGTCCATGATGATCGGGGTGGTCGCGTCTTTGTCGGAGTTCTCGATGCGCAGCACACTCGGTACGGCTTCGTCCGGGATGTCGCTGAGCGCGGGGAGGGAACTGGTGGTCATGGAGGTACTCTCTTCTCGGCAGGTACTGCCGTGGGCCGGGCGAGTGCGGGTTGTCATGGATTGCTGGATTGCTCGATGGCGGACAGGAACGGCAGGAACGGGGGGATCTCGTCGGAGTCGCATTCGACCGAAAGGAATGACGGTCCTGGTGTTCGCACGCAGTGTTCCAATGCGGCGGCGAGGTCACCGACGGAGTGCGCGGAGAACGCGGGCAGGCCGGGAAACATGGCGGCGACCCCCGCCCCCAGGTGCGCGGGCCGGAAACGGTTGAAGCTGTAGCGGTCTCGATAATACAGCTGTTCTCTGGTCACGCACATGGCATGGGCGTTGTTGTTCAGGACAACGAAGGTGATCGGTAGGGCATACTCGATCGCGGTGTGTATTTCCATGCCGTGCATGAAGAATGCGCCATCGCCTGCGATGACGACGGTGTGCTGCAGGGCTTCGGTAGCCTGCTTGGCGAACGCGGCGCCGATTGCGGCGCCGAACGCGTATCCCATGCCGCCCATGCCGAGCGCGACGACGAACCGCCCGCCGCGCGGAACCCGCAGATGGTGCACAGCCGCCGCGCCGGTATTGCCCGCGTCCGCGAACACGTCGGTGCCCTCCGGCAGCGCGGCGTCGATTGTCTCGATCAGATCCCGGTAGCGCAGTCCAGGGCCGGACGCGTCGGGCACCCGCAGCGTCGTCGGTGATTGTGCTGTGCGGATATATTCGGAAACTACTGTGCTACTGGGTAGTTCGCTGATCATATCGGCAAGGGTGCGAGACAGATCGGTGCTGTTCGCGTGGATGGCAGGCAGATACGGTGGCGCGACACCGATGCTGGCTACTGTGCTCTCGGTGAGCGAGGCCTCCAAGCCGGCCCTGGCTGTGACCGGCAGCCGGGTGCCGATCAGCAGGCACAGTGCCGAAGATCGGATGGCCGCGGCCAGCTCGGGATGGCCCATACTGCCCGCGACGCCGCAGTACCCGGGATCGGTATTGTCGTAGGAGTCCTTCGCGTCGGGTGTGACGCCCACCGCGGCGTCCAGCACGACAGCCAAGCGAGCAAGTTCCGCGCGCGCTTCGTCTCGCGCGACCTGATCACCAGCGATGATCACGATCTTTCCGGTATGCCGTGCGGTATCCAGTGCCGCACGCACACGGGCGATTCCGTCTTTGTCGTTTCGGTGCCGCGCGGGGGGTATGGACACCGACGTGACTGCGTCGAGTTCGGTCTGCTGTATGTCTTTCGGGAGCAGTAGCACCGCCGGGCCACCGCGCCGGGCGGCGCCGATTGCCTTGGTCAGCTGACTGGGCAGATCGGCGCCGTTCTCCACGCGCGCGCAGTACATGCTGACCGCGCTGAAGATACGGACGGCATCGATGGCGCCCGCGCGTCCACTGGTGTCCTGGAATGCTCCGTTGCCCTCCGCTGTGCTCGGCGGCTGCCCGATCAGCGCGAGCACCGGAATCCGGGATGCGAACGATTCGGCCAGGCCGGCAACGAGGTTCATCGCACCACCGCCGGAGGTGGACGCGACGACTCCGAACCCGCCTGCGATGCGGGCGTAGCCGTCGGCCATGGTGGCCGCGGAGAACTCGTGCTTGGCGATCACACCGGTGATCACATCCGAAGCCTCGAAGATCGCGTCGTACAGGTCTTCGATATTGGCCCCGCCCACACCGAAGATGTGTCGCACGCCCAGTGCCGAGACCGCGTGCACAAGGTAATCCACAACTCGCATCGGTGTTCCCTTCCCGCTGAATATTCGGCTGTGCATTGGGTGATACGAGCGCGGCCACCGGATAGTTCAACGATGAGGGGAGATATTTCATATTCAGCGGCGCGTCCGGCGCGACAAGCGAACAGAGCCGTTTCGCGGCATACCAGCCGTTCATGCCGTTCATCGAGACTATCTACAGTCTGTCGACGGTCATCGAGATCAGCGACAACGGCGTTGTCTCGATCGCATGGCATGTGGGCATCGCGGCGGCCGGGTATCCGTAGGCGTTTGTGTTCTTCCGGCGGCAGACGCGTCGATCGGGGTACCGCGGCGCGATCCCGTGCGGGTAGATCGCCCCCTGGGGGATCGTTCGATCGATCAGACCGTGCCGCGCAGCAGCACCTTGCCGGTGCTCGCGGCGCGGATCTCGACCGAGCGGACTTGATCGGGTGTGCCGTCGATGGTCCGGTCGATGGTCAGTTCGGTACCTGGGCCCGCAGGCCACCGGTCGAGTTCCTGTTGCTGTCCGTCGGTGCGGATGACATAGAGAGCGAGACCCCATGGGCGGCGTCGCTCGCCCGGCGCGTAGCTGCAGGACATCACCAACCGTGTCCGATCGCCCGCGGGAACAAGCTTGAAGCTCGCCGTGACCGGCGTCGGCTCCAGTGCCGTCATCCGGCGTTCGGTGAAGACCTGTGCGGAGGTGCCCGCCGGTTCGTTCGGTCCGGTCATCGTCATGGTGACCGGCACCGCGATGACCACCGCTGCGGCAGCCGCCGCCACTGCCGCGCCGAACGACGACCATTTCGAGCGGCGGCGTCGGCGTTCGGCGGCGTCGGCGAGCCGTGGCAGTATCCGCGTCGGCGCATCGATCGCCGCGCCCTCGGTCGAAGTTGCGGCCGAGGCGGCGGGAGGTTCGATCATCGCCAGCGCGGTCTGGGTTCGCACCGTGGCGAGCATGCCGGGCAGGCCGGCGAGTTCGGCCACCGCGGCCCGGCAATCGGCGCAGCCGGTCAGATGGCCTTCATACTCCAGGCGCTCTTCGCGGGTGAGGGAGCCGAGCACGTACGACGCATCCCACGTGATGTAGTCATCGATGATATCCGTCATTTATTCGTCACCCCCATCTCCTGTAACGCCAGCCGCAACGCGCGCATACCGTAGTGCATCCGGGATTTCACCGTTCCTGCCGGAACGCCGAGTTCTTCGGCGATCTGCTGGGTGGACAGGCCACGGTAGTACGCGCGCACGATCACCTCGCGGTGATCGACGCTGAGTCTTTCGAGCGCGTCCGCGACGAGCCAGCCGTCCAGCGCGCGGTCGGACTGATCAGGAAGAGGCTGTTCGGGCGGGTTGTCGGTGCGGAATTCGCGGCGGCTGCGGGCGCTGCGGTGCTCATCGGTGGCGAGATTACGTGCCACGGTGAACAGCCAGGCGCGGGCCGAGGTGGTGGACTGATCCAAGACGCTCGGGCGTTGCCATGCCCGTAGCAGTGTCTCCTGCACGATATCTTCGGCCCGTCCCGGATCTCGGACCAAGCCGAGCGTGTAGCGCCACAGTGGAGTGGCATGTTCGCGATAGAGAACCTGCATCAATTCAGACGGATTGTCGAGCTCGCCGTCCTTGTCGTGTGCGCTGCGCACGGATAGGTACCTCTCCGCCAGTGTCTGGCGGGCCGGTGTTCGGACGCGCCTGGGCACTCACCCATTTCCTGGCCGATTCACATGTGCCGTCTCATACCGTACTCGAGGTTCGTGCGGCGCACATCTTCAGTTGCGTTCGAGTTCGATCGGGTGCGTGGCGAGCAGTGCCAGCGGTAGCGGCTGGCGGCGCAGCACGTGCGCCCACAGGTCGGCGCGGCCGGTACTGATCGGATCGGACGGTAACGCCGAAAGCACCATCCAGTCGTTGTTCTCCAATTCGCCTTCCAGCTGACCGAAGGTCCAGCCTGCATAGCCCGCGAAGATCCGGATCCCCTCGACGATCGGGCCGACTTGTTCGGGATCGGCATCGAGATCGACCAGGACGACGCGCCCATCGACGCGCCGCACGCCGGGCACTCTGTCGAGCCGTGTGCCGACTTTGGCAGTGCCGAGGCACAGCGCCGCGTCTCTCTTCACTGGGCCGCCGATGAATAGTGTGCGTGGCGCCATGGCCACGTCCGCCCAGCGCGGCAGTACCTCGTGTACAGCCGCTTCGCTCGGGCGGTTGAGCACGACACCGAGACTGCCCGCCTCGTTGTGCTCGATGATGTAGACGACGGTGCGCCGGAAGGTCGGTTCGGCCAATTCGGTGGCCGATACCAGCAGCATCCCGGCACGTACCGCCTGTTCTCCGTATCGGAACTCGTGCCCCTTGCGGTCGCCGTGCCCACCGCGAGTTCTCCGATCATCCGGGTCTTCTGCGCGTGCCACTCCGCCATCATCGCAGTTGTTCGCACATAATGCGCCCCCTGCGGCCGACTTCTGCGTTCCGGATCTGCTGGATAGGGAAGAAGAGCGGGGGACGGACACCGCTACCGGTCGGGCATCAGATGGGTCGAAGGCGCCCGCGAGTCACTCCGAACGGTGATCGGACAAGGCAGACCACTGCTGATCGTGATCGACCATGATGGGCGGTATCCCGGTATCCCAAGGTAAGGGCCATGGTGTTCGAGCGGTGCGTGCGGCCGGACAACGCATGATGGGGCATATGTGCCGAGCGGATGGCCCGCGCTGGCGACATCGCGCCGTACTGAGCGCTCCCGTCTGCGGCGCTATCCCGGCACCGTGCGCGGGGCCTACCCGCTCACTGCGGCAGGTTCAGCCGGTCTCGCGCCCAGTGCGGCACCATCGCGAGGTATTCGGGGCGGGTCTCGATGAAGTGGTTGACCGTCCGGCACAGGGGTAATGCGCCGAGCTTGTCCTCGCGGGTGCGATTCAGCGCGGCCTCGACCAACAGCCGTGCGTAGCCCTGGCCTTCGTATCGTGGCGAGATTTCGGTGCGCACGAAGGCGCGTTCGGACATCGTGTCCTGGTACTCGGCGTAGCCTGCGATCACACCGTCGACGTGGATCTCGAAGCGTTCCAATGCGGCGTTGTTACTGACCTCGGTCGACATGGTTCGACGCTACTCGGTGCGCTGATACCCGAATACCGCAGCGTCCGGGACACCGGACCGACCGAGGGAGATCTCTTCCCGGCTTGTCCGTTTCGGTGGGCCTACGCGGAATGCTCTTGATCGAGGCTTCTCGTCGCGCGGGCGACCGGCCGGAGTCGCTTGCCGCCGCAGTCGGTACCACCGCTTCCGGCGGCGGTGCCATGGACGCCCGTGCCGACCTGATCCGCTCCGGAATATCCTGCGGTTCCTGAAAAACCGGTGACACAGCCGGTGCCGGTCACCGGAACCAGGCTGTGCATGCCGCCGCTGGTACAGCACAGCCGCGATGACGGGCTGACCACAGGCGAAAGCGACCCGGCCTCGGCAGATGCGCTCGGCGGGGCGCTGATCACGATCGAAGGCAGCGACCACGGTACCCTCGGCCGCGGCAATCCCGCAGTGGGCGAGGCCGTGCTCACCTACCTGCGCACCAGAACGGTCGGCATTACCCAGGCCGAAGAGGTCCCGCTGTCGAGGAGCTGAGTTCTGCGCCGTAGGCGTCGTGGTGCGGACCATTCGCCCGCGTCGGACAATGAGGGGATGACGTGCGTGTCAGCGGCCCAGGTGCTGCTCGCTCCCGACAAGTTCAAGGGATCGCTCACCGCGGCGCAGGTGGCGTCGGCGCTCGCCGCGGGTTTCGCGCACAGTGCTCCGAAGGTGGTGGTGCGGCAAGTGCCGGTCGCCGATGGTGGTGACGGCACGGTCGAAGCGTTCATCGCCGCAGGCTGGACGCGGATAGTACTGACAGCCCCCGGCCCGACCGGCTCGCCGCACCTGACGTCCTACGCCAGGCGAGGAAGGACTGCGATCGTCGAACTCGCCACTGTGTCCGGTTTGGCGGCGCTGCCGGAAGGGCAGCTGGAACCTTTGCGCGCGAGCACTTTCGGGCTCGGTGTCGTCTTGGCGCATGCGATGGATCACGGCGTCACCGACATCATGCTCGGCTTGGGTGGTAGCGCGTCCACCGACGGCGGCGCGGGCATGCTGCGCGCCCTCGGCGCCCGCGTACTGGATGCTGATGGCGCGGAACTACCATTCGGTGGTGCGGCTTTGGCGCATGCCGCGCGGTTGGATGGCTCCGGTCTGCATCCCGGTATCGCCACTACGACATTCACACTGGCTTGCGATGTGGACAATCCGCTACTCGGCCCGACTGGCGCCGTCGCGGTATACGCGCCGCAAAAAGGCGCGGGCTCAGCGGAACTGGATATTCTCGAATTCGCGCTCACCACCTGGGCGGGCGTCGTGGGCGGTGAATTCGCCCGTCATCCCGGAGCGGGTGCCGCGGGTGGCACCGGTTTCGCCGCTCTCGCGGTATTGGGCGCGCGGATGCGCAGTGGCATCGAGGTGGTTCTCGAACTCCTCGGATTTCCCGATTTGCTTGCCACCGCCACCCTCGTGATTACCGGAGAAGGCTCGCTCGACCAGCAGAGCCTGCACGGCAAGGCGCCCATCGGTGTATGCGCGGCCGCACGCGCGGCGCAGGTCCCGGTGATCGCTGTTGTCGGCCGTGCTCTGCTCGAACCCGGTGCGATCAAGGCCGCAGGGTTTGCAGGGTGTTACGCGCTTACCGAGCTGGAATCCGATCCCGCGCGCTCGATATCCGCTGCGGCGGAGCTACTCGAACATGTCGGCGCACGAATCGCCGTCGAGCAGTTGGGGTAGCGCTGTCTCCGCAGGAGCGACTAGGCCGGTCGCAGAAGCTGAAAATGGCTTCATGTAGATGAGGGAGAGCGATCCGCGCAGAAATCGGTAGCTCGGACGCGGCTCGAAAACCACGTGCGGGTTTGGAAAGTCCTAGGCGGAGTTGACGGTCCGTTCAGCGCAACCGCTAGGAGTATGGAGAGCGGTGCTCTTGCTATTGTCCAGTTCCACGTGGAACACCATTTCTCAATAGAGGGCAGTGTTCACCAAGGGGGTGGGGCATGTACGGTATCGCTCGCCGGACTGGACCTGATCATCGACCGGGTCTGCAATCTTGTTGTCCGAGCTGGGCATCGGTGGCGTGACCGAGGTTGCCATCGATGCGGAACCGGGCTGTCATCGCGCCGGGGTTTCCTGTGCTTCAGCTCAGCTGACCGCGCGTGGTGCCAGAACTGGGGTTACGTCGAGCAAGCCAGGAATTCGATCGCGGCGGCATAGCCCTGGATGCCCATTCCCGCGACCACGGCGGTCGCGATGGGCGAGATATAGGAGTGGTGCCGGAACTCCTCGCGGGCGTGCACATTGCTGATGTGCACCTCGACGATGGGGAGTTCCGGAATCACCAGTGCGTCCCGCAGTGCCACCGAGGTGTGGGTGAGACCACCGGGGTTGATCACGATCCCCGATTCGGCGCCGCGGGCCTGATGGATGCGGTCGATGAGCGCGCCTTCGCAGTTGGACTGGAAGGCGACGATTTTCCGGTCGAACTTCGCCGCGGCCTGTTCGCACAGCGCTATGACATCGGCCAGGGTCGCCGACCCGTATACCTCTGGTTGTCTGGTGCCGAGCATGTTCAGGTTCGGGCCATTGAGAACGAGGATCGGGTCCGGGGTTTTGTCGGTGGTCGTAGCACCAGTGGTCACAGCCATGCGGCAACCCTAGACCCGATCGGCTACAGTCCCTGCGGTCCGGCCGAGCGCAGGTCGTCGACCTGGCGCATCGCGGCGCGCAGTTCCTCCAGCCATGCCTCCGCGTGCTTGCCCGCCAGTTTCACCGTCCAGGCCAGTGCGTCGGCTCGGGACCGGGCGACGCCCGCGTCGACCAGGGTGTCGAGAACTTTGCGTTCCGGCTGGCGCAACCGGGTCATGACGGGAACGGCCAGGTGGGTGAACATGATTCGCTCTCCATCCACCGTAACCCCCCATGCGACGCTGCGTTGGTAGCGGTGCTGCGCTTCATCGGCGATCCGTATGCGGGCCGAGCGGGTGGACTCACGGAACCGGGCTGCCACGCCTTCTTTGGTCGCGTGCGGCACCTCCTCGGCTGCTGTGCCGGTCTCTCCGGCCGATGGTTTCTCCGGCTGTGGGATCGGCAGCTCACCGATGACGACAATCTCGTCCCGGTCCACCTCTAGCACAGGAGGGCCGGTGAACCAACTCTCAGGCAATCTTCCGGCGAACCAGTCGGCCGCGTCTGTGGCATCCGGCAGATCGGCTTGCTGCCAACCGCCGGGCCGCCCGCAGCCCCCGCTTCGGTGGGTACTTTTCATGATGGATCACCTACTAACTGTGCCAATTTTCTTTCATTGATTACAAGATTACTCCGAAAGTTCTGCACTGCGATCGCTGTGTTTCCGCCCAGCGCGAACAAGGATGATTTGTCGTGATCGACACGTTTTGGAGTGTTTGCGCGGTTTACGGGAGCTTATGTGGCGTTCACCTCGCGATTCCCTGAGCTGAGGGGAGGTGGGGCCGTCCGCTTCCGGGGCGGGTGAATGATCATGAAAGCCGCTCCGAAAGAGGGTTATGAGGAGCACAATTGGGATGTTGAGCATGGATAACGTCCTAGCTACGGCGGCATCGCGGTCTGGTTTTTTCGGGTACGGTGGTCTTGTTACTGAAGTGACGAGAGTGAAGAGTGGGTGTCATGGATGTGTGGGGATCCCGCCGCTTTCGTATCCGCGGTGTTATGGCACTTATCGGGGTGGCGGCACTCATGCTCACGATGGGGGCGTGCGGGGTAACCGAGAAACGCAACGAAGCCGCAGTGGTCGTAGAGCGCTTTACGGATCTGCTCGATGAGCAGGATTACGCTGAGGCCGCGGCGTTGACCTCCTATCCCACTGCAGCTTCAGCAACTTTGCAGCAAATGTTTACTGGCTTGCAGCCCGGCACGGTCGATTACCGCACCACCCAGTTCATCGGTCTGGACGCGCACTCGGCGATCTTCAGCATGGATGTCGATTGGAACTTCGGTGGTGAGCGGAACTGGAGCTACAGCTTGCAGGGCACCATACGCAAGCTGGCGATCGGCTGGCGGATCTCGTGGGACCCCGCGGTTGTCCTGCCGCAGCTGACCCAGCAAAGGACAGTCCGGCTGGTGCGCACCCTGCCGTCGCCTGCGCCACGGGTCGACGACATCGTCGGAGCGCCATTGCTGACCGAGCAGATCATCAATGTCATCAAGCTCGACCCCGCGAAGATATCCGACCCGGTCGCTTCGACCGACGCGCTGGCCGAGGCCATCGAGCCGGTCGCGCCATTGATCACCGGAGCGTCGATGCGGCAGAAGCTGGCTTCTGCGCAGGGGAAGCCGGTGGTCGCGGTGAATCTCCGGGAGGGCGATTTCGCCATCCTCGAGCCGAGGATGGCGCCGATTCCCGGCGTAGTCATGGAAAAGGAGCCGAGACTGATCTCCGCCGACCGCCGGGTGTGGTCGCCGATGTTGGACGCGCTGCGCAAGGTGCAGCGGGAAAGCCAGGAGGCGCACTCCGGATGGGGGGTGCAGCTTTTCGACCAGGATAGTCGGTTCATCACCCAGCTCGCCGGTGCCCAAGGCCCACCGGGACCGAACATCGCGGGCACCATGGACCAGCGGTTACAGCGCGCTGCCGAGGACGCGGTAGTCAGTGTGGGGACGCCGGCATCGCTGGTGGCGATTCAGCCTTCCAGCGGGGCGGTGGTCGCGGTCGCACAGAACAACCAGGCCAGCGAGCGTGGCCCGGTAGCGTTTACCGGACTCTATCCGCTAGGTGGCGCTATGGAACTGTTCCGCGTTTTTGCCGCGGCGACCGAAGAAAAGGCTCCACAGGAGGTCTCGGCACAGGAAACAGCCGAAGCGGCGGCTGCTCTCGGAGTCGGCATCGACTTCGCAGTTCCCGGCCTCGATGAGGTGACCGGCAGGCTGATCGTCGCAGGACGCAACGAGCAGGTATTGCAGGGTGCTGGTTCGGATGTGGTGCTGGCCAGCCCGTTCGGCATGGCGATCGCCACGGCCGCGATCGCGCGGGGGTCGGTAGCTCCGCCGATGATCGAGATCGCTCGGCCTGCCACGACCGACGCTCAGCTCGACCCGTTGCCACAGGCGGCTGTGGATCGGCTCCGCGGCATGCTGCGCGACGCTACGAACGCACCGGAGCTGGCGAGTGTGCGCCGCTACCGGGATGTCGCCGCGTTCGCCGCCACCGCGGGATCGGATGGGTGGCTGATCGGGGCGATGGGCGATCTGGTCTTTACGATCCACATCAAAGACGTGGACAGCCGGAACGCGACCGCGCGGATGGCGGCCAGGATGCTCCAGTTCCTGGCGACGCCGGAACCCTGATCAGCGCAGGGCATGGTATGCCGAGCGCCAGCCGAGCAGCGATAATCCGAGTACCGTGCCCGCGACCAGGATGAAACTGAACGCCGTGCCCTGACCGCTGACCACCCGCAACAGCATGCCGCCTGCGAGTGTGCTGCCCCAGACCACGACTCCGGTCGGCCACAGGGCAGTGCCGCTGAACTGCTTATTTCCTGTGGCCGCACCCCACCGTGCGCGCGCAAGGGCGAACAGCCAGCCCACGGCCAGCCCGATCGCGAACGGCCACAGGGTATGCAGCAGGCCTGCGAGCACCGCTTCGTTGTGGCTGCGCCTGCCGATCGCGCAGAAGACGACGACAAACAGCGCGTCTGTCACCAGCGGTACTAGTTTTCTCACACGGGCAACAGTAGTGGGGTCGACGAGTAGGAGGCTGTCGCCCTTATGTTCGTTGTCCTCGCGCACCACCCCGGCGGTCGGCCTGGGTACACCACGTACGGCTGTTCACAACCGTCGTTGCTCGAACTCTTTCTCCAGCGCTGCGTCCTCCACTCGTGGCGTCCGGAACAGGAACAGGAAGATGATCCATCCAGTCACGGCGACCAGGATGAAACTCACCATCCGATAGACGAACGCCGCGGCGACCGCCTGCGTGGCGGGCAGCCCCGCAGCGGCAGTCAGACCATAGATCAGCGTCGCGTCGACATAGACGATGCCGCCGGGGGCGAATGGTATGGTGCCGACCGCTTTGCCGGCGGCGAAGGCGAGCAGCAGCCCCGCGATGCGCGGATCGGCGCCGACCGCATAGCAGGCAGCGCCGAGGCAGGCCACATCGGCGCCGCGATGCATCAGCGCCCATACCGCGACCAAGACGCCGTCACGTTTGCCGAGGTCCACCGATTCCAGCTGACCGAGCACCTCCGTGATGGTGCTCATGCCGTGGTCGGCCCGGCGCTTGCGCAGCCGGTTGATCAGCGTGAGCAGCTTGCGCAGCAGCGTGTCGAGCGAACCGGGGTGGCGGGAGGCATAGTTGCCCGCCCAGACCAGAGCAACGACAGCGACCAGGATGACGCACAGCTTCAGTGGGCCTATCTGCCCTCCCGCCAGCAGTGTGCCGCCTGCACCCAGCAGGGCCAGCCCTACCGCGGCGACTACGCCGGAGAACACCAATTGCCAAGAAGCGACGATCGGACTCGCGCCCCAGCGCCTGGTCTGCCGATAGGTGAAGGCAGTGGAGAACACTTGGCCTGCGGGCAGGGTTACCGACATAGCGGTCGCGCTATAGACCACCGCGACGGATTTCCGCTGACTCACCGCGACTCCACCTGCGTGGAACAGTTGTTTCTGCACCCTGGCGAAGCCGCTCATGGACACCGCCTGTAGCCAGATCGCAGCCACCAGCCAACCCCAGTGGATTTCGGTAAGCTCCTGCCAGGATTCATGCAGCCGCGGCCAGAGATATATGCCCTCGCCGATCAGTAATGCCAGCAGAGCGGTGCCGAGCACCCAGCGCAGCCAGCGGAATCCACCGCGGCGGGAATCCGGCGCGGGTTCTTCTGCCAGTTCCCCGTCGGCAGTCACGAGGTCAGCCTAATGAAGGTGTTGTTTTGCCGGTATCGTCGGCTGGTTCTCGTGGCCAGGCCAGCACGGTTTTTCTGCGCCTGCCGCGCAGCTGTACTTCGTCGCCGGTCTCCCAATGGTCCTGCTCGTTTTGCTCGGCGAAGTACAGTGCGCTGCCCGAGGCCAAGGTCCGGCCCGGTCGCTCCTTGGCCAGCTCGGTGAGCCGAGCTGCCTCGTTGACCGGATCGCCGATCACCGTGTACTCGAAGCGGTTCGCCGCACCGATGTTCCCGGCGACGGTCAGTCCTGCCGATATGCCGATTCCGATGTCGAGACCGGGGACTTCCTGCAGGATTTCGCGCAGTTCGCGTGCTGCGGCGAGCGCTGCGGTCGGTGCGTCCGGGCGGTCCAGTGGTGCGCCGAAGATGGCCAGCGCCGCATCGCCGACGAATTTGTTCACGAATCCATGGTGGCGGTCGATCACATCGACCACGATGCGGAAGAATTCGTTGAGCAAGCTCACCACCTCGGTGGGCGGGCGTTCGGCGGCAGTCGCGGTGGAACCGACCATATCGACGAACAGCACCGCGACGAACCTGGTCTCGCCGCCGAGTTCGGTGCCGTAGTCCAGCGCCCGCTGCGCTACTTCCTCGCCGACATGCTGACCGAACAGCTCCTGCAGTCTGCGCCGCTTGGCGGCCTCCTCCATCATCCTGTTGAAGCCGACCTGCAGCAGCCCGATTTCGCTGCCGTCGAATACCTCTACCTGTGCATCCCGTGCACCGGCCTGGACCTGGTCGATTGCTTGGCTGAGCTGGCGTATCGGGTCGGAGATGCTGGAGCCGGTGAGCATGGACAAGGCGAGCGCCTGCATGATCACCACCCCACACAGCAGCAGGATGGAGATGGCCAGCGACTGCGAGGAGAACTCCACATTCGAGGAGATCTGGGTGACGCACAGCAGCACGATGGCGATAGTGGGGGCGAAGGTGCCCATCCCCCAGGTCATCGCCATTCTGGTGCCGACACCGGGAGTGAGAGTGTGGTCGAAGGTCCCCTCGGTCAAGGCTTGGGCCGCGACCGGGCGCAGGATGCGCTCGCCCAGCATGTAGGTGAAACCGAACACGATGGTCGCGGCCATACATTCGGTGACGATGACCGCACCGGCCAGTGCGGGAGTGTCTTTGATGATCAATGCGGCGAAGATGGCGCCGCCGATCAACCACAGCACCAAGTGCAGGATCGCCTGGCGTAGTGGTGCGTGCAGTGCGGCCATCTGTTCTGCGCGGCTGGGTGGTCCGCCACGCATCTGCCAGCGCATCACCGGACGCAGCATGAGCGCGGAAGCGACTATACTGAGCAGACCGCCGGTCGCGAAGACCAGTGTCGGGATCAGCAAGTCGGCACGCCTGAACTCGGAAGACTCTCCTTCCGGAACAGGGAGCCCGTACAGGATGAACGCCCACACCAGAACCGCGCCGAAAGCATTCGCCAGTAGCATTGATGTCAGATACAGCGGCCAGCGCGTTCGCATCGTCTGTTTGACCGCTTCCAAAGGCGCTGACACGGGGATCAATCTTACGGTTCGATGAGGTGTGCATGTCCGGGGTGTGGACAGCTCGTTGTGTCAGGAGGCGGCGCCGCTGATCGCGGACAGGGCCCGACTGTGCCCATTAGGCTCACAGAGGTGAGCGACCCGAAGTCAACCTCAGAGCGGAAGACCACACTGTCGCGTCCCGCTGCCGACACCGTGCATCCGATCGTGCGGGTAGGGGCGGAGTGGGGCTGGCGGCTGTTGGTGTTGTTCGCGGTGGGGGTCGTGCTCATGACCATTGTGCAGCGACTCGCCACAGTGGTCATTCCGCTCGCCATCGCACTCTTGGCCGCGGCGCTGCTCGCACCGTCGGTGGACTGGATGCAGCGGCTTGGGGTGCCACGCGCGGTGGGCGTCTTCGTCGCGCTGGTCGGGTCGATAGGTGTGGTCGCGGGCATAATGACATTCGTTGTCGAACAATTCGTCGCCGGCGTGCCAAAGTTGTCCGACAAGTTCACCAACAGCATTCATCAGATCCAGGACTGGTTGATCAATGGCCGGCTGCACCTGAGCAATGAGCAGATCCGCAATGCGGGCGATGCCGTGATCAAGGCTATCCAGTCCAATCAGGACAGCCTGACCAGCGGGGCGCTCACCACAGCTACTGTGATCGGCGAGCTGCTCACTGGTGCCTTTCTGACGCTGTTCATCCTGATCTTCTTTCTTTACGGCGGTGACCACATCTGGCGATTCGTTACCAGGATCGTGCCTTCCGAGCATCGGGAGCGAGTACGCACCGCGGGACGACTCGGGTTCGGCACACTGGTCGGATTCGTTCGCGCGACCGTGGTGGTCGCTGCGGTGGACGCCATCGGCATCGGCGCTGGGCTGGCTGTTTTCGGCGTGCCACTGGCGCTTCCGCTGGCCTCGCTGGTGTTCATCGGTGCGTTCATCCCGATCATCGGCGCGTTTCTGGCCGGATTCATCGCAGTATTCATCGCGTTGGTGACCAAGGGTCTCGTCACTGCCCTGATGGTGCTCGGTGTCATCATCCTGGTGATGCAGCTCGAGGGTCATGTGCTGCAGCCACTGCTGCTCGGGCGGGCGGTCAGTATCCATCCGCTCGCCGTGGTGCTGGCTATCACCACGGGCGTAGTGCTCGGCGGGATCGCGGGCGGTCTGCTCGCGGTGCCGTTCGTCGCGGTGATGAACACCGCGATTCGCTCGCTGCTCCAAGGCCCGGAGGAGCTGTTCGAGGACTTGCAGACCGGCGGCGACAAACACGGGTTGTACTCCGCCGCAGCGGATCGGCCGGACCCGGTCAGATTCGATCTGACGGCCGCGCTGGTCGAGGCGACCAGCAAGCAGGCCGAGCAGCCGCCTACGGCGCAGCAGTCGGAATCCGGATACGCCGGTAGGGGGCCCGATGACAGCGCGACGCAGGGCTGAGCTGCATTCGGCGGATGTGGCGACCATACCACTGTGGCGGGCAGCTCAGGCACTGCGATTGGTGACATTGCTGTACGCGGTCGGCCAGCAGTTCGCTTCGGTGCCCTATTACACCAATCAGCGATTGAGTTGGATACTCATCGCGCTGATGGTGGTGTGGTCGGTGGTGTCGGCGACGATGTTGTCGCAGTGGCGTTTTCCCAGGGTGATTCGGTGGCGCACCAGGGTGGTGCTAGGCGACCACGTGGTGGTGATCGGGTTGATGGCCGCTACTCGTTTGGTCGCTGATTACGATTGGTACCACGGCCATCAGACCATCCCGACCACGCTGTGGGCTACCAATGCCGTGATCAGCGCGGCGATCCTGCGCGGACTGCTCGGGGGCGTATTGTCCGGCACGTTGATTGCGGCGGTGGCGCTGACCGTGCGTGATCAGTGGGGCGAAGATGTGTGGACGGATGCGACGGTGCCGGTACTCGTCTCGGTGGGACTCGCGTTGGGGTTGGCCGCTAATACCGCGCGCCGTGCGCAAGCTCAGTTGGCACGCGCGGTACGTCTGACCGCGGCCGCAGAAGAGCGCGAGCGCCTTGCTCGCGAGGTACATGACGGTGTCTTGCAGGTGCTCAGTTATATCAAGCGCCGAGGAAGCGAGATCGGCGGACCCACTGAGGAATTGGCTCTGCGCGCCGGTGAGCAAGAGGTGGCGTTGCGGGTGCTGATCTCCGAGCAGGCCGATCGCGAGGAAGCCGGGGATACCGAGGTGGATCTGCGGCCATTGCTGACCGCGCAGTCCACCCCGCAGGTGTCGGTGTCTACTCCGGGTGACCCGGTGTGGATCGGGCGCTGGGTGGCGAACGAGATCGCGGCGGCCGTAGCCACTGCACTGTCCAATGTGCGGCTGCATGCCGGACCGAATGCGAAAGCCTTTGTATTGCTGGAGGATACTGGCGATGAACTAGTGATCAGCGTGCGTGACGACGGCGTCGGTATCCCGCAGGGCCGACTGGCCGAGGCGGAAGCCGAAGGCCGGATGGGGGTATCCCGGTCGATCGTCGGGCGGATCGCGGCACTCGGCGGTAGCGCGGACCTGCTCACCGAGCTCGATGGTGGAATTGGGTTCGGCACCGAATGGGAATTCCGGGTGCCGAGATGAGGGACGACGGAGGCGTATGACAGAGCAGGTGGCCGCCGCCATTTCGATCATGGTGGTGGACGACCACCCGATGTGGCGCGACGGTGTCTCCCGCGATCTCACCGAAGCAGGCTTGTCGGTGACCGCCACGGCCGACAGTGTCGGTGCGGCGACCAGACGGGCAGCGGCGGTGCGACCGGATGTGGTGCTGATGGATATGAAGTTGCCCGATGGTAATGGGGCTCGAGCCACCACCGAGTTGTTGCGGGTATCGCCACGCAGCCGGGTGCTGGTGCTCTCGGCCTCGGCCGAGCGGGACGACGTGCTGGACGCGATTATGGCGGGAGCTTCGGGTTATCTGGTCAAGAGCGCGTCGGTGGCAGAGTTGATCACTGCCGTGTACGCTATATCCGCTGGTCAAGCTGTATTTACTCCGGGTCTTGCCGGACTGGTGCTCGGTGAGTACCGGAGGATGGCGACTACCCCGGCGCAGCCCGACGAACCGCATCGGCCCGCGCTCACCGAACGTGAGACAGAGGTGTTGCGGATGGTGGCGAAAGGGTTGTCCGCCAAGCAGATCGCCGTGCGACTCGGGCTCAGTCATCGTACAGTGGAGAATCATGTGCAGGCGACGCTGCGCAAACTGCAGCTGGCGAATCGGGTCGAATTGACTCGTTACGCCATCGAGCAGGGGCTCGAGTAGCCCCCTGGGATCTGGTCGACGAAGACCGAAAATCGGGGATCGCCCTGATGTGTCCGTGGTCGCGGGCTCGGTAATCTCGATGCCATGGGCGGCCCTGAATCGGTATCCAATACCGGAGGCGGCGCGATTGATGGCCGCGAACTGCGGGTATCGGATATGGAGCGCGAACATGTCGGGCAGCTGTTACAGCGCGCGGTCGGCCTCGGCATGCTTTCACTCGGCGAGTTCACCGAGCGGATGGACACCGTGCTGGCTGCCAAGACACGCGGAGAGCTGAATGCTGTGCTCATCGATCTGCCCGGAGTGCGGTTGGTCGACCACTCGGCCGCATCGCCGCCGCGTACGGGGAACTCCGCCTCCGGCGTCGACAAAAGTTACACCGCCCCTCCGGTTTCCGGCTCGAATGCGGGCAGCGTGATCCGCAGTCGTATGTCCGGGGTGCATCGCCGTGGGCCGTGGCAGGTAGCGCCCACTCTGTATCTGAACAACTGGATGTCCGGTGTCACTCTGGACTTCACTCAGGCGATCAGATCGACTCGAGTGGTCGAGGTGCGCATAGACGATTACTGCAGCTCAGTCACCTTGATCGTGCCCGCAGAGGCGACGGTCGATCTGCACTCGCTGGAATTGGTCGGTTCCAGTGTCACGAATAAGGCCCGCACCGGAGCGTCGTTCGGGTCGCCGCATCTGGTGGTGCGTGGCCGGATCAGGTTCGGATCGGTAACCGTCAAATATCCGCTCATGACCCAGTGGCGCCAGTGGTTGGGTTGCTGAACGTGGCTGTCGTATCGCAGGCGTCGTGGACGCCTACAGCTCGTGCGGTAGCCACGGCAGCTAAGGTCGCTGGGGCATCGTCGCGCTGATGGCTCGCGGTGCGTGTGAGCGCTGGTCGCTCACTCGTGATCGCGTCTGCGCAGCAATTCGTTCACACTGACCGTGCGCCCCTCGCCACTATGGTGGCGACCCTTTTCAGGCTTGTCGATATTGCGGCGAGCGGAGCGGAGTTCGGCCATCCAGTTCTCGATGCTGCCACGGTCGGTGTCGGAATCCGACACAGTTCCGGTATCGGCAGTATGCGGTTCCTTGGCACCGGAATCGTCCGGGGCATCCGAAAGGGGATGCGGCTCGGTTGGCGTGACGGAGGGGTCAGGCAGGTTCTGTGGTTGTGGCGGCTCAGTAGGACGCGGCACCGGCATAACCGGTGCGACGATCGGGCGGGGGCGCTCAGGAACGGCGTTCGAGGGCGTGTCGGACTGCGGTTTGTCCTTATCTCGCGGCCTGCGGCGAGGCGGAGCCACACGCGGGCGGACCGGCCGCTGCTCGGGTACCGGATGCGCAGGTTTCGACGGTTGCTGCTGCCGCGCGTCCAGCGGCGCGGGTGGTGTCTGATCCATCCGCTGTGTGGGGGCTTCGGCCTCGATTTCCGCAATGGTGCGTGGTTTGCGCCTGCGCGGCACCTTGTTGGCCGGGACGGTGGCGGGAAGCTGCACGGTCACCGGATCGGTGACCGGTGTGGTCTTGACCAGATCGACAACCTCGCCGCGACTGCGCTCGTCATTGAGAATCGGCTCGCCGAGCCCGATCTTTTCCTGGAGTTTTTTCATCCAGGCCGGCGCCCACCAGCAGTCGTCGCCGAGCAGTTTCATGATGGCAGGCACGAGCAGCATACGCAGCACCGTCGCGTCGATGAACAGCGCGGCGATCATGCCGTACGCCAGATACTGCATCATCACCAGATCGGAGAAGGCGAACGCGCCGGTGACGACCAGCAGGATCAGCGCGGCGGCGGTGATGATCCTTCCGGTCTGCGCGGTGCCGATCCGGACTGCCTCGGTGGTGCTGGCTCCCATGGTGCGCGCCTCGACCATGCGCGACATCAGGAAGACTTCGTAGTCGGTCGACAGCCCGTAGATGATCGCGATGATCAGTACCAGCACCGGCGACATGATTGGCTGCGGGGTGAAATTCAGCAGGTTCGCGCCGTGGCCATCGATGAAGATCCAGGTGAGGATGCCGAGCGTGGACCCGAGGCCGAGCGCGCTCATCAAGGCCGCTTTGATCGGTAGCACCAGCGAGCCGAAGGTCAGGAACATCAGCAATGTGGTCACCAGCAGCACCAGCGCGATCATCAGCGGCATTCGGTGCAGGAGCGCGTCGATGCTGTCTTTCTGGATGGCCGGTTTGCCGCCCACCAGCATGGTGACACCGTCGGGTGTTTTCATCGAACGCAAGAAATCGATGGTGGGATCGGCGTTCTCCGAGTCGGCCAACGCCGCTTTGGTCGCGAAGACCATCTTGTTGTTCGGCGCGACGCTCGGCGGGTATTCGAATCCACCGGCAAGACCCGGTGCCTGGTTGGCGTCTTTGATAGTTTGACCGACCGCGGTGGTCAGGCTGGGGTCATCGATCGTGAAGACCAGTTCGATCGGATCGGACTTACGCAGCGGAAAGATGCGGTCGAACTCGTTCTGTGCCAGCCGGGTCGGGTTGTCCGGCGGTAGATACCGCTCGTTGATCCCGCCGAACTGCAAATTCTTGACGGGGATGATCAGCAGCAGCAGCCCGATGCAGAGTGGGATCGCGATCTTGAGCGGATGCTTCATCACCCAGCGGGTGGACCGGCCCCAGAACCCGTTCTCCACTTCCTCGGCGGTTTTGGTCTTGCGGAACCGTTTGAGGCCGAGCATGTCTATGCGTTTGCCGAGGATACTCAGCAGAGCCGGCAGTACTGTGATCGAGGTCAGCGCCGCCAGTGAGACCGTCGCGATGGCGCCATAGGCGACCGATTTCAGAAAGCCCTGCGGGAACAGCAGCATGCCGCCTAGGCTGGCGACGATCATGGTGGCGGAGAACACCACGGTGCGGCCTGCGGTCATCACCGATCTGCGCACCGCGGCAGGGGTGTCGTATCCCTCGGCGAGTTCTTCGCGGAATCGGCTGACAATGAACAACCCGTAGTCGATGGCCAAGCCGAGGCCGATCATCGAAACCACCGGTGAAACGAACGAGTTCACCTCGGCGAACTCGGTGATGAAGCGGACTATTCCCCACGCGCCGATAACGGTGAGCCCACCGACGATCAGCGGCAGCCCTGCGGCGACGATGCCGCCGAAGATGAAGAACAACAGGATGCCGACCGCCGGAATGGCGAGGATCTCCATTCGCTTCTGGTCTTCGGCCATGGTGTCGTTCAGCGTGCCCGCGACTGCCTGCAACCCGGCGACCTGCACATCGACGCCGGGAATGTAGAAAACATTCTTCACCTTGCGGTAATTACGCACCATCTCGGTGTCGTTGTCGCCTTTGATGGCGATAGCCGCGAAGGCATATTTTTTGTCGGCGGAGCCGAATACGTTGGCCTGCGCGAGTCCGGTCTCGGTCTGCCAATACGCGCCGATGACCTTGGTGATCTCGTTCGGGTACTTGCGCGGCAGGCTGTTCAGGTTATCGACGATCTTGCGACTGAATGCGGGGTCGTCGATAGTCTTGCCGTCCGGGGCGGTGTACAGCACGATGACGTCGGAGCTGTGATCTCGATCGAACGCGGCATCCTTGATCTGCGCGGCGCGCGCCGATTCCGAGGTCGGATCATCCCACCCGCTGGAGCTGAGATGGTTTTCCAACCCGAGGCCGTAGCCGCCGAGAGCCAGTAGACCGGCCACCATGACGCCGAGGGTGGCGAAGCGCAGCCGGTAGACCAGATCGCCCCAGCGGGTGAACACTAAGCGACTCCTTGCGCGGAGCGGGAGGCCAACAGTGCTGACAGCGGCCGGAACGGCTGCAACCAAGCGCCCTCGTCGGGCAGCGAGTCGAGGCTGACTCGGGGCAGCGGTTCACGAAATACGCCTGGAATATCTTCCAGATCGGTGAACTCGAGGGTGTCGGATGCGACGGCCCAGCTGGCATGCTCGCGGAAACCGAGCACTTGAACCGGTATGCCGCTGCCCGCGATCTCCTCCAGCGGTTCGCGGAATGCCTGGCCGTCCGCGGAGGCGACCATGATGCCGGCCAGGCCGGCACCGCGGCGGCGCAGCGCGATATGGGCCAGCATGTCGGCGTCGACGTCGGAGTCGTCATCCACCTTGGGTTTGGCGAAGACCGCGTAACCGACATTGCGCAGCGCTTCCACCCACGGCCGTACGACATCGGCGGTGCCGGGTGCGATATTGGTGAACACTGTGGCTTCGGGTTCGATTCGCCGCGCGCTGCTCATCGACAGTTCGGCGGTTCTGGCCAACAGCCAACGGCCCAGCGCGTCGAAGCGCGGGCGGTAGGCGGCGGTGGGTCGCCCGCCCAGAATGGCGCCGAGTCCCATGTCGAGATTGGGGGCGTCCCACACCAATAGGACTCGGCGCACGTCCGGCGTCGTGCCGTTCGGACCTTCCGGTCCAGCCCCGTGCACCTCCCCGGCGACGTCGACCACTTCATGGGCCATCTCACTGACGCTCATCGGTCGATCTTCCCCCATATGAGCTCTGCGACGGCGCTACCGGCGCGATGTGCCTTGCCTTCGAATTTCGTGACAGGCCGTTCGAAGCCGATCGGTGCGCTCGCCCGATGTTGTGCGCTGGTCCCGCCTGTGGTTTCGCTCAACCCGCTGAGCAGCGGTTCTGCCATGCCGACCTGAGCGATGTACTCGGCATAGTCCGCATGGTCGGTGGCTACGTGCAACACACCGCCTGGTGCGAGGCGATCAGCGATCAACGCGACCGTAGCGGGCTGCAGCAGCCGTCGCTTGTGGTGGCGCGCCTTCGGCCACGGGTCGGGGAAGAAGACCCGGACGCCGGTCAATGACTCCGTGGCGATCATGTTCTCCAGGACATCCACCGCGTCGCCGCGCAGCAGCCGGATGTTCTCGATCCCTTCGCGCTCGATGCGTTGTACCAACTGTGCGAGACCGGGCTGATAGACCTCGATGCCGATCAGATTCATGTGCGGCTCGGCCTGCGCCATGACAGCCGTCGCGGTGCCCGTACCACACCCGATCTCGATGACCAGCGGCGCCGCGCGGCCGAACCAGGCGTCCGCATCCAGTGGCTCGTCGGCGATTTCCCGGCCGAGCGCAGGCCACATCCGGTCCCAGGTTTGCTGCTGGGCCGTGGTCAGCGCGCCCCGGCGGGACCGGAAGCTCGTGACTCGTGGATACAGGCGGGAGCCGGTCGTGTGGTGGGACCTTCCTTCGGCCGGAGCCGAAGCTGTGGACGGCGGTCCCGGAACTGACTCGGCAGCGTGGTTCGCGGCGTCGTTCACGCAGTCCATTGTCCAGCATCTCGCGATCAGCGCGGCATGCGGTTGGGTGCGGGCCACCGAGCAGGAGGTCAGGCGGCGCGTGCGGAGGCGATTCTGGGCGCGGTCGGCTGCTGCTGGCGCAGCGGCCGACCCAACGCGACCATGGCTGCGGTCATCCCTATTTCCAGCAGGCCGCGCGCACCCGACGCGGAGGCCACGACCGACCAGACGGTCTTGTCGCCGACATTACGCATCGGCTGCCCCGCGAACCGGTCGGCGATCCATTCCAAGCTGATCGGGGTGGACAGCGGCAGCAGTGAAAAGTGCTCGCTGAGTCGGTCGCGCACATAGGTCACCACGGCACCGCCGCGACGATAGCGCGCCACCTGGCCGTCGACGCCAGGCATGTGAATGACTTGATCGTGTACTGGTTGCACCACCAGCAGCGGGCAGGCAGGTGTGGTGTTGCCCAGCCGCAGGTCGTCGAACATCGCCGCCATCTCCGGTGTGTCGAGCACCTCGGCGAGCGGGCGATGCAGGAAGTCGTCCACGTTCTTCTTGGCGAGCCCGAAGATCGCGCCGAATGGAGTCGAGTTCTCCGCGTGGACGACGAAGCGATGACCGTCGGGGGTCAGTTCATGGTCGATCAGTGAGCTCAAGGCGGGATACAGCCTACGAAGGGCGGCGATGACAATGGCGGGCAGACCCGTGTAGACAGTGCCGTTCAGCCGGTCGAACACCTGGCGGGGGTCGCCGACCGGCGCACCGAGCACCGCTCCGACGATATCGAGTTCTGGAGCGTAGCTCGGCGCCATCTCGACTGCCCACGAGCTGGCCATGCCGCCACCGGAATAGCCCCACACCCCGATCCGGGTAGCTGGGCCGAGACCGAGCGGGGCGAAGCGCAGGGCGGCGCGGATGCCGTCGAGCGCGCGGTAGCCGGGCTCGCGCGGGGCGCCGAAGTTTCCGTGCGGCCCCTCATGGTCGGCGATGCTGACCGCCCAGCCGCGGCGCAGGGCGTTCGCGACCAGGAACCACTCGAGCTGAGTGATCGAGCCGAGTGCGTGGGCGCCATAACGCAACGCATACGACGGCGAGCACTTCTCGGTGACCGCGTCCATCGCGGTCTGGAATGCCAGCAGCGGGCGATCCTCGTCCGGCTGTGCGCCGAGCGGCAGCAGAACAGTGGTGATCGCCGCTTCCGGGGTGCCGTGCAGATCGCAGCTGCGATAGAGCAACTGCCAGGCCGAGACTTGTTGTGGGATGACGCCGAACAGAGCCACGTCGATCTTCCTGCTGCGCAGGATGGTGCCCGGCGTCGTGGCCGCGAATCCTGAAGGTGGCCGGTAGAACGGGTCCAAGCTCGGGAGCAGGGGCCTGTGGCCCTCGGTGGAAGCGGGTCCATCGACAGCGCCGACGATATTCGCAGTCATCACAACCTCCTCATCATCGAGGTCGGTTGCCGGGTGCGCGAGCCGAGCTGTGCACCGGTTGTGGCGCCGACCACGTCAGCAGACTAAGTGAGCGACCCGGTATCTGGGAACCCCGGAGTACACAACGCCTGCGGCACTAGACTTTCCGGCATGAGCAGACCGGCGGTGTTCATCACTGGCGCGGCAACCGGTATCGGGCGGGCTACCGCCTTGCTTTTCGCTGCCCAGGGATACCATATCGGGGCCTTCGATATCGACGAGGTGGGCCTGAGCAGGCTGGCTATCGACATCAAAGACAGTGGGGGCAGTGTACACACCGGCGTGTTGGATGTGACGAACGGCATACATTGGGCACAGCGACTCGAGGAATTCTACGCCGAGACCGAGCGTCTGGACGTTTTGGTCAATAACGCAGGTGTACTACGCGCCGGACCCTTCGAATCCATCGAGTTGTCCGCGCACCGATCGATCGTCGAGGTCAACCTGTTCGGTGTGCTCGCGGGAGCCCACTGCGCGTTCCGCTATCTGCGCGAGACTCCGGGCGCGCGGGTGGTCAACCTCTGCTCGGGGTCGGCGCTCTACGGCCAGGCAGAACTCGCGAGTTACGCCGCGACCAAAGCGGCGGTCAAAAGTCTCACCGAGGCGCTGGATATCGAATGGGAGCGCTATGACATCCGAGTGATCGCCATATGGCCGATGTTCGTGGCTACCGAGATGCTGAGCGGCGTGCGAACCGGTACGACGAAGATGTTCGGAGTGCGGCTGTCCGCTGACGATGTCGCCGCAAGAATCTGGGCAGCCGCCGAACACCGTGGATCGCGGAAGGTGCACTACCGGATCGATATGCAGACGAAGGTGCTCGCGGTGGGCAGTAAATATCTGCCGGGTCGGATAGTGCGGACCATGAACAAGTGGTTCAGCGGCTACTGAGCGGTCGAGCCGGTCCGGCTGCGTGGTTTCTGACAGAATTACGCACCGCGAAGGGGGTGTACCGCATGCAGACAGCCACTCGGTCCGATGGGCCGCTGCGCGAGCGCGGCGTTCTCGCGTCCACCTATGATCAACTCGACACGATGCTCACCGAGTTGCGGTTCGGGCCGGGCCAGGATCCGCAGATCGGGTATGCCGCGACAGCGGCCGTCCGGGCTTGGCGTAGCCCGCTGTGTATTCAGGTCACCGGGCGGGCAGGCGCAGGACGAAGCACGGTGCTACACGCGCTGGCGCTCATGTCCGCGCTGGAGACGCCCCCGGTCGACCGACCAGGGGAGCCCGATCCGGAACTCGATGCCGATATCGTCGTTTATGTGCTGGCCGCCGCTCCGACGCCCGCCGATCACAGAGTGCTGGCCACGTTGCCGCCGCATCGGACGATCGTGGTGCTGAACAAGGCCGACGCGATCGGCGCACATTGGAGCGACGCAGTGGCCGCTGCCGAACAATACGGCAGGCGACTGCGGGTTCCAGTCGTTCCCATTGTCGCTTCGCTGGCGGTGCGTACCAGGGCAAGTGCATTGACCACCGCGGATCTCGCCTTGCTCCGCAGGCTCGCTGTCGAAGCAGACTCGGCGCTGTTCCTCTCGCCGGATCTGTTTGTCGCGCCAGGGGCGGAGGTCGCTGAGCGCGAGCAGTTGTTGCGGAATTGGGACTTGTACGGCGTGCTGTGCGCCTGCCTGGCTCTGCGGCACGACCCGCACTTATCTGCGCAGGCCTTGTTACAAGTCTTGCACTCCGCGAGTGGCATCGACGCCCTGCATCAGCTGCTGCACTGCCGCTATGAGCAGGTTTCCGCGCTGCGTGGCGGCGAACTGCTCGACGAATTCGCTCGCCTCGCCGCTCGCGCGGTCCCGGAGGAGGGTGGCCGCGCACGCGACGTGCTGGAGTCTTTTCTCCACGGCGACGACGCCCTGTGGCTCGGGCTCTGCGCCGGGCTCGCTCATCCAGAGGTAGCCCACCTCGCCACGGGTTACCGTGTCCCGAAGCCAGCTGATGCCGATGACGCGATAGCTCGCGCAGCCCGTTGGCGGGCCGTGGTCTCCAGTGATATGCCTCCGGCCGCGCGCCGCGCTGCCCTGCGGGTACACAACGGCTACATCCGACTATGGGAACGGATGCACAGTGCCGGTCTCTGAACACCAGCAGTCAGCACCCCAGGAATCGGCGGCGGTGACCTCCCATCCGGCGATCTCATCCTCGGGCCAGGAAAACGCGGCAGGCGCTGCGTCTGATTCCCGCTCTGCCGACCGTGCCGAATCCGGTCGGCCGAGCGGCACCGGACCAACGCTCGCCCTGTCTCCCGAGAGCGAGGCAGTGGTGGCGCGGTGGAATCCGCAAGGCATGGCACTGCTGCATGCGGTATCCGGGTCAGGGCCTGCGAGCGTGGTCCCGGTACTCGGTCCGCCTGATGTGAATACCATGTCGCTGCGGACCGAGCTGGCGCGGTTCGAACCGCATATCCCCCTGTCCGAGCCGATCGCCGAGTTGAATGCGGCAGCGGGGACCGCCACCTCAGGCGCCGCGCCGCCTGAGGTGGCGCTGATTCTGCTCGACGCGGGCACTACCCTCGGTACGGACATACTGGGGTTGATCGGCAGGCTACGTGCGGACCGGACACGCATCCTGCTCGCCATGAACGGCATCCACGCCTATCAGGACTGGCGGGTGGTACGGGAGCGCGATCTGGAACTGCTGGCCGCGCATGGTGCCGCCGACCTGGATATCGTGCCGGTCTCGGCTCGGCTCGCCGCCGCGGCTCGCACCACAGGCGACACCGGCCTGTTGGATCGCTCCGGCCTGGTCACCCTGCACACGCAGTTGACCGCCGCGGCCTCTGGCGCTGCCGAGATCGGCGGCGACCGGATGGCTTCGGTCATCGGCCGGGTGCTGGCCGACACGCGGGAGCGGGTGGTCGAGCAGATGTCTGCGCTGCGTTCTGGTGCGGAGTCGGCACGGCTACGCGAGGAACGTGCCGTACTGCTCGCGGGCCGCGACGGTGGTCGAGCCTCCGCCATGTCCGCTCTGCGCGGGGGGCTGCACTTGGCTCGGGTGGATCTGCTGACCGACGTCGGCACACGGATCCGCGCACTGCACGCCGACGCTCGCGCCGAACTGGATCGGCTCCGTCCTGGTGAGGTCGTCGGCTACCCCGACCGACTCCAGCGGGCCGTCACCGAGCTGACCGGTGTGGTCGATCACGCCATTGATCATCGGGTGACCGAACTCAGCGGCCGGACCGCGGACGGCGACCAGGAGATGCCACCGCGACGGCGTGATCCGGCCCCGCGGGTGGGCCCGGATCCGGAGCCGAGACACCGGGGTGCTGAAGATCACCTCATGATCGCGCTCGGCGCATCCGCAGGCGTCGGCCTAGGGCGTCTGCTGGTGGCTCCGCTGTCGCTGGTGCCCGCGCTCGACGTCGCGAGTTTTCCCGTCGCTTTGCTGGTCGGCGGCGGTGCGGCGGCCTGGGTGGCCCGCGCGCGTAGGCAGCTGGCCGACCGAGCGCATACTCGGCAGTGGGTGGCCGATGTCTTGGTCGCGGTAAAAGCCCAGCTCGAGCAACGAGTAGCGACCGCGCTTGTGGAAGCTGAGACTGGGTTGACCGAATATGTGGTGCGCGCGAGCACCGCGCGCATGCTGGACATCGACCGTCGGGTCGCGGAATTGGAGGTCGCATTGCGCAGGAAGACAGCGGATCGGCCGGGACAACTCGCGGCATGCGAGCGGGATATCCGGGCTATCGATCACTGGATCTCCCCTGTTGAAACGAGCGACCGAATGGGTACCCAGTGAGGAGCCCGATGCCCTGCTGATCTCTATATCGCGTTAACCTCTAAATCAGGAACTTGGGTGCCCGCTGAGTTCTGGTACGTCACTCGCCCAGAGTGCGTTGTCGGCCAGTCGTAGCGGTTGCCTTCCCGCCAATGGTGGTGCTTGGTGCATTCGTGCCGGTCATGGGCCTCGGGCCAGGCGGCGAAGCATCGAATAGCCGCCCATCTCAGGAGAGTTTTCATGACGTCAGCGACCATTCCTGGTCTTCGTGGATCCGACGGCAAGGCGCCGACCGAGCACAGCGAACTGCTCGCCTGGGTAGAAGAAGTCGCCGAACTCACCCAACCGGAACGGGTGGTCTGGGCGGACGGCTCGGACGCGGAATGGAATCGGCTGACCGATCAGCTCGTCGCGGCCGGGACGTTCAAACGACTGGACGAGCGGAAGAAGCCGAACTCCTTCCTCGCGCTTTCCGATCCCTCCGATGTGGCACGGGTGGAGTCCCGCACCTTCATCTGCTCCAAGACCGAGGCCGACGCGGGCCCGACCAACAACTGGGTCGACCCCATCGAGATGCGCGCTACCATGACCGAGCTGTACCGCGGCTCGATGAAGGGTCGCACGATGTACGTGGTGCCGTTCTGCATGGGCCCGCTCGGCGCCGAGGACCCGAAACTGGGTGTGGAGATCACCGACTCCGCGTATGTCGTGGTATCCATGCGGGTGATGACCCGGATGGGCGCCGCGGCTTTGGCGAAGCTCGGCACCGACCGGCCGTTCGTGAAGGCGCTGCACTCCGTGGGCGCCCCGTTGGCCAAGGGCCAGACCGACGTGCCGTGGCCGTGCAATGACACCAAGTACATTACGCACTTCCCCGAGAACCGGGAGATATGGAGCTATGGCTCCGGCTATGGCGGCAACGCGTTGCTCGGCAAGAAGTGCTACTCGCTGCGGATCGCCTCGGCAATGGCTCACGACGAGGGCTGGCTGGCCGAGCACATGCTGATCCTCAAGCTGATCTCCCCGGAGGACAAGGCCTACTACATCGCCGCCGCGTTCCCCAGCGCGTGCGGCAAGACCAACCTGGCGATGATCCAGCCGACTGTGCCGGGCTGGCGCGCGGAGACCCTGGGTGACGACATCGCCTGGATGCGTTTCGGTAAGGACGGCCGCCTCTACGCGGTGAACCCTGAGTACGGTTTTTTCGGCGTCGCGCCGGGCACCAACCACAGCTCGAACCCGAATGCTATGGCCACCATCGACGCGGGCAACACCGTCTACACCAACGTCGCGTTGACCGACGACAACGACGTGTGGTGGGAGGGTCTGGACGGCGAGCCCGACCACCTGACCGACTGGAAGGGCGAAGACTGGTACCCGCGGGAGACCGAGACGCTGGCCGCGCACCCGAACTCGCGCTACTGCACCCCGATGTCGCAGTGCCCGATCCTGGCGCCCGAATGGGACGACCCGCAGGGCGTGCCTATCTCGGCGATCCTCTTCGGCGGTCGGCGCAAGACCACTGTCCCGCTGGTTACTGAATCCTTCGACTGGCAGCACGGCGTGTTCATGGGTTCGACGCTGTCCTCCGAGCAGACCGCCGCCGCCGAGGGCAAGGTCGGCACCGTACGCCGCGACCCGATGGCCATGCTGCCGTTCATCGGCTACCACGTCGGCGACTACATGGACCACTGGATCAATGTCGGCAAGAATGCCGATGCAGGCAAGCTGCCGAAGATCTTCTATGTCAACTGGTTCCGCCGCGGCTCCGACGGACGCTTCCTGTGGCCGGGGTTCGGGGAGAACTCCCGGGTGCTGGAGTGGATCGTTGGCCGCATCGAGGGCTCGGCCGACGCCGAGCCGACCGCGATCGGAAATGTGCCGACCGCCAAACAGCTCGACCTGGACGGCTTGGATGTCGACCCAAAGGATGTCGACGAGGCGCTCGCGGTGAACGCCGAGGAGTGGCGGAAAGAGATCCCGCTGATCGAGGAGTGGTTCGATTTCGTCGGCGACAAGCTGCCTTCTGGGGTGCGTGACGAGTTCGAGGCGCTGCAGCGGCGGCTGAGCTGACCACTTTCCGCGAACGGATACAGCCCCGCATCACCGGATAGGTGTGCGGGGCTGTTGTCGGTGCTCTAGTACAACCACGATTTCGACTGTATCGCCGAAGCACGGGCCAATCGGTCGAATGGATCGTGCCCACGGGTATGGCCGAATGCGCCCGATGGCAACTTTCCGAGTGGTGGATCGACCTCGGATAGAACTTCATGACGATCTGCCGCTGGACCTTATTCCGCGAATGGCGCCATTCGGACCATGGTCAGAAAACCGGTGCTGTTGAGCCAGCTCACCCTACCTTCCGGCATCGCTTTCGCCTCTGCGGTCAAGGCCGCGATCATATGCCGGGTGAAGTTGTGGCGGGGGTACCGCCGGATCAGCTCGGCGACCCAGTCTTGATCCAGTTCGGCTATCCGTGCGCCGAATACGTCCATCGCGGCGCCCGCGGAAACGAAACCGCCAGGGTCGCTCAGATCATCGGCGACGCCGGGGGTGAGGTGGGCGGCGATGGCCGCGCCGACGGCCTCGGCGCGTGCGGGTTCGGCGCCTGCGCCGAGCGCGAGCGCGAGCGCGCGTTCGCCGCCGACCACCGCGAAACACCTTCCCGGCGTGGGGTGTTCGAGCTGTAGATCGTGCAGAAGACAAGAAACGTAGACCAGTTCGTCGTCATAGGCCGCGCCGTCGAGATCGGCCAGCACTCGACCGAAATAGTAGGTCCGCAGGGAATGGTTCAGCACGTGCGGGGAAAGTGTTTCGCGCGCTTCGATTTCCGCCGCGACAGCCAGTGCGGAATCAGGCAGCCGCAGGCCGGCGAACTCGAGTTTGCCGCGTCCGCTCCTGCCGAGGGCGAGCCGGACCCGGTTGGGTACAGCCGCGGGCAGGGTTCGGGCAGAGGCGAGGGTCAGCCTGCGGCGTTGCTGTTTGGACAGTGCGCCACCGGTGCGAGTGGCCCATGCCCAGTCGATGCCAGTCGGTGCGGCCACGATGCTCTCCTTCGTTGTCGGGACTCCGCTTTCAGTCAAGCGTGTCTCGAGGTGTGCGACGAGTGGCAGAAATGTCAGTAATGCTCCGTTTTATGCCAAACTGGGGTGATGAAGCATGTGGTGGCGTTGGCGTTGGACGGTGTCATGGTCTTCGATCTGACCTGTGCCGTGCAGGCGTTCCGGCACGGGCCGGATAAGACCGGCGCGCCGCGCGGCTTCGAGATGAGCACCTGCGGTATCCGGCCGGGACCGGTATGGACGCCCAACGGTTTCGAATTACGGGTGGAACACGGACTCGAGCTGCTCGGCGAGGCCGATATCGTCGTCGTGCCAGGTACCGGCATCCCGGCCCAGCCTGTCTCGCCCGAGGTACTGGCCGCATTGCGGGCCGCGGCGGAGCGCGGTGCGACCATGCTGAGCATCTGTGTCGGCGCGTTCGTCCTGGCCGAGGCGGGCTTACTGGATGGACGGCCCGCGACCACGCACTGGGCCTACTGCGATGAATTCGCCGCCCGCTATCCCGCGGTACGACTCGACCCGGCGGCACTGTACGTGGAT
>NZ_JBWSOR010000016.1:0-88122 GCF_056629435.1 Nocardia sp. TBRC8007
ATCGTCGCTGTCGATGCGATCTTCTGTTCCGAAGAATTCGTCGGTTTCTTGTCGCTTTTCGGCGTAGCTGACGTGCGGAAGTCCGCGATGTCGTTCGACGAGTTCCGCAGCGGTTCGGCGACGCGGTCGGCCGACCGGTCGAACCTCGGCAACCTCGACTCCGTTGCGGGTTTCGCGAAACGTCTCCCCGGCCTCGACCGCATTCATGACCGCTGCTGAGTTGTTGCGGAACTCCCGCTGCGCGATCACCTTCATAGCCCCATGTAGCCCTGAGGGCTACATGGGGCTACAGCCAGGTGTCGAGGGTGGTCGTGGTAAGGAAGTGTTCCAGATCGGCACGCCAAGGAGCCGGGGTGGTCTTCTCGGGTTCGATGGCGGTGTACTGGCCGCGGTAGAACAGCAACGGCCTTCCGGTGGTAGTGGTTTCGGACAAGGTCCGCACCCGGCCGATCACGATGTAGTGGTCACCACCGTCCACAACGCTGTCGACCTCGCACTGGATGGATGCCAGCGCGTCGTCCAGAACCGGAAGCTCCAGATCGGAGGTGTGCCAGGCGGCCCCGGCGAACTTGTCGGTTTCGCGGGAGCCGAAGCGGGCGCACAGCTCGCGCTGCTGTTCGGCGAGGACGTTCACGCAGAAACGGCCGGATTTCTCGATCGCCGCCCAAGACCGGGACGCCTTGGTGGGGCAGAACAGCACCAACGGCGGTTCCAAGGAGAGGGCGGCGAAAGATTGGCAGGCGAACCCGACCGGGGTCTGCTCGTCGCCGAAGGTGGTGATCACGGTGATGCCGGTGCAGAACTGTCCCAGCACATTCCGGAACTGCCTCGGATCGATCTCGGTTCCGTCCGAGGTCATCGTTTCGCTCGCCCTCTCGGTCATTGCTGCCGCTGCCCGACGGTGAAGTCGTGGCCCCACAGGCTCACCGCGGTGGATTCCCGTGCGATCCAGTCCTTGTCGTCCACTTCCAAGCCCTCGCAGCCGAATTCGACATCGAATCCGCCCGGTGTCTTCATGTAGAAGGAGAGCATCTTGTCGTTGACGTGCCGCCCGAGCGTCGCCGACATCTTGACCTTCTTGCGCAATGCGCGGTCCAGGCACAGGCCGACATCGTCGGCGTTCGCTACTTCCAGCATCAGGTGCACGATCCCGCTCGGCGTCGGCATCGGCAGGAACGCCAGCGAGTGGTGGCGCGGATTGCAGCCGAAGAAGCGCAGCCAGGCCGGCTCGCCATCGGCTGGTCGTCCGACCATCTGCGGTGGCAGCCGCATCGAGTCACGCAGCCGGAAGCCGAGAACATCGCGGTAGAACTCCAGGGCCGCTTTGTCGTCCTTGGTGCTGAGCACCACGTGTCCGAGCCCCTGCTCTTCGGTGACGAATCGGTGTCCGTAGGGGCTGACCACCCTGCGATGCTCCAGAGCGACGCCGTGGAACGCCTCGAGTGTGTTGCCGGAGGGGTCATCGAACCGGATCAGCTCGTAGACGCGACGATCAGCCAGTTCAGCGGCGGTGCCCTCCTTGTAGGGCACGCCCGCCGCATCCAGCCGGTCGCGAATATCCCGCAGTTCTGCCGCATTGGCGGTTTCCCAGCCCGAGATCTGTAGCCGGTCCTTCTCGCCGGAGACGACCACCAGCCGGGCCGGGAATTCGTCCATGCGCAAGTACAGTGCTTCGGGATCGGCGCCCTTGCCCTCGACCATGCCGAGGACCTTCAGCCCGTACTCCCGCCAAGCGGCCATATCGGTCGCTTCGATGCGTAGATAGCCCAGTGATCGGATTCCCATCACTTCTCCCCTGTCTTGCGGGGGTTCCCGCGCCCCGTCGGTTCGATGAGTGCTTCGCGATTGTGTCTCATCGAGCCTCCTTCGTCTTGCGGGGGTTCCCGCGCCCCGTCGGTTCGATGAGTGCTTCGCGATTGTGTCTCATCGAGCCTCCTTGACGCCCGCGAGGAAGTCGATGGCCAACCGATTGAACTCGTGGAATTTCTCCAGCTGCGCCCAGTGTCCGCATCCGCCGAAAACGTGGAGCTGGACGCGGGGAATCACCTTGGTCGCCACCAGCGCGCCGTCGAGCGGGTTGACCCGATCCTCGCGGCCCCAGATCAACAGCACCGGCTGACGCAACTTATAGGCGTCGCGCCAGAGCATGCCCTTCTCGAAGTCCGCGCCTGCGAACGACTTGCCCATCGCACGGGTCGCGGCCAACGCTTCGGGGGTGCTCGCCGAGGCGAACCGTTCGTCGATCAGCTCATCGGTGATCAGCGACTGATCGAAGACCATGATGCGCAGGAACGCCTCCAGGTTCTCCCTGGTCGGCTGATAGTTGAACGTGGAGAGAAGTTTCACGCCCTCGGTCGGATCGGGCGCGAACAGATTGGTACTCAGCCCACCCGGACCCATCAGGACCAGCTTTCCGGCCAGGTCCGGATAGTCCAGCGCGAATCGGACCGCGGTGCCACCGCCGAGCGAATTGCCCAGCAGATGTACTCGCGTGGTGATCTGTAGGTGATCGAGCAGGTCCTTCAGCGCTGAGGCGCTGTGCGCGAAATACTGCGGATGCTCGGTCGGCTTGTCCGAACGACCGAATCCCGGCTGGTCCACCGCGAGCACATGGAAATGCTCTGCCAGTACCGGGATATTGCGGGCGAAGTTCGACCACGAGGAAGCGCCTGGTCCACCGCCGTGCAACAGGACGATTGTCGGTCCGTTACCTTCGCCCGCCTCGTGATAGTGCAGCCGCAGATCCGGGCGCACCTGCGCGTATCGGGAGGTCGATTCGGCGGTGAGCGCTATGGTTGATGTCACGACCGGCTCCTACACCATGCCGTCGGTGACCGGGAGCCCGAATTCGTGCGTGCCGTACATCAGATACGCGCGCTCGGGATCATTGGCCGCGTGCACCCGGCCCGCGTGTGCGTCACGCCAGAAGCGCTGTAGTGGAGTTCCATTCGCCAGCGCGGTGGCACCGGAGCTCTCGAACAGCCTGTCGATGGCCGCGATCGAACGGCCGGTAGCGCGGACCTGGTCGCGGCGGGCCCGTACGCGCAGGTCGAACGGAATCTCCTTGCCCGCTGCCAGCAGTGCGTACTCATCGGCCACATTGCCGGACAGTTGCCGCCAGGCGGCGTCGATATCGCTGGCGGCCTCGGCGATGCGCACCTTGGCGAAGGGGTCTTCCTTGGCCTTCTCACCGGCGTATGCCGCACGTATGCGCTTGCCCTGGTGTTCGACATGTGCCTGGTACGCGCCGTAGGCCATACCGACAATCGGAGTGGAGATGGTGGTGGGATGGATAGTTCCCCAAGGCATCTTGTAGACCGGATCGGTGTTCTGTTCCAGGCCAGGCGATTTCAGCTCGCTCATGGCGCGGAAACTCAGAAATCGGTGCGCGGGCACGAAGACGTCTTGCACGACGATGGTGTTGGAGCCGGTTCCGCGTAGGCCGACTACATTCCACACGTCATCGATGCGGTAGTCGGCAGACGGGATGAGGAAGCTGCCGAAGTCGACCGGTTTGCCGTCTTTGAGCACCGGGCCGCCGACGACCACCCAGGTCGCGTGATCACACCCGGATGACCAAGCCCATGCGCCGTTGACGAGGTAGCCGCCGTCGGTGACCGTGCCCGCGCCCATCGGCGCGTAGGAGGAGGAGATACGGACCTCGTCATCCTCACCCCAAACGTCTTCCTGTGCTTGTTGTGAGAACAGTGCCAGATGCCAATTGTGTACGCCCACAATGCCCGCCACCCAACCGGTGGAACCGCATGCGCTGGCGATCTTGCGCGTGGTGTCGTAGAAGGTCACTGGATCGGCGGCGTAGCCGCCCCATTGTTTGGGCTGGAGCAGCCGGAAGAAGCCGGTCTCCTGCAACGCCTTGATGCTTTCGTCGGGGATGCGCCGCAGGTCCTCGGCCTCCTGTGCGCGTTCGCGCAATGTCGGCAACAGCGCTTCGACCCGTTCGGTCACTTCTTGCGTCATCTCGGGACCTGCTCCTGCCTGGTCGATTGATAACCGATGCTTATGTGCTTCTGCGATGGGAACCGCGCTTCTGAGATTAGAACAGGTTCCTATTTATGTCGAGAACCAACGTTCACTGTTGGTCTGGCGCGCACTCATGCAGGAAGTGATGCATACCGCTGGCATTGGAGGTGGCAATTTTGTAACGTGTTCTAGTACAGAAGGAGGAGGAATCGCGATGGCAGTTACCCCACCGCCGCCGAGCGACGGGCCCGGAGGCGGCAGCGCGCGTAACCACGGAGGGACCCGCGCGGCGGCCCATTCAGCAAAGGTCCGGGAACTGGATGTCGGTGTAGCGCCGACCCGGTATGCGCGAGGATGGCATTGCCTTGGCCTGGCCAAGTCCTTCCGGGATGGTGGTCCACATGCCGTCAACGTGTTCGGCACCAAGCTCGTCGTCTGGGCCGACAGCAGTGGTGAACTGCGGGTATTGGATGCCTACTGCAGGCATATGGGCGGCGACCTGAGCATGGGTGAGGTCAAAGGCGACGACATCGCATGCCCGTTTCACGACTGGCGTTGGTCTGGGACCAGCGGCAAGTGCACTTCGATCCCGTACGCGCGGCGAGTGCCGCCCTTGGCGCGTACCAGGAAGTGGCCCACGCTGGAGCGCAATGGTCAGTTGTTCGTCTGGCACGACTATGAAGGCAGCCAGCCTCCGCCAGAAGTCACCATCCCCTACATCAAAGGCGCTTATACCGACGCCGACGGCAACCCCAGCGAGGAGCTCGACAGCGAGTGGACCGATTGGACCTGGAACTCGCTGCTGATCGAGGGTGCCAACTGTCGTGAGATCATCGACAATGTGGTCGACATGGCCCACTTCTTCTACATCCATTTCGCCTTCCCGACCTATTTCAAGAACGTCTTCGAGGGCCATATCGCCACTCAGTTCCTGGAGACCAAAGGCAGGCCGGATGTCGGCATGGCAGCCAAATACGGTGGCGATACGCTGTTGAAGTCCGAAGCCTCGTACTATGGGCCTTCGTACATGATCAACCCGCTGCTGAACATCTACAGCGGGTACGAGGTCAACAGTGTCTTGATCAACTGCCACTACCCGGTCACCCAGGACTCTTTCGTCTTGCAATGGGGTATCACGCTGCGGAAGCCGCAGGGTGTCGAAGGCGAGACTGCCGAACGGCTGGCGGAGAAGATGACCGACGGCATCAGCATCGGCTTCCAGCAGGATGTCGAGATCTGGAAGCATAAGTCCAAGGTCGAGAACCCGCTGTTGTGCGAGGAAGACGGGCCGGTCTATCAGCTACGGCGCTGGTACGACCAGTTTTATGTCGACCTTGCTGATGTCACCGAGAAGATGACCCAGCGCTTCGAATTCGAGGTGGATACCACCAAGGCCAATGAGGCATGGGAGGCCGAGGTCGCCGAGAATTTGCGCCGCAAGCGCGAGTCCGAGGAAGCCGAGGCGGGCGTGTAATGGCAGCCACCTGGGCAAAAGCGCCCGACTTCGCCGATCAACCCGATCGGCGAGCCGAAGTGCGTGCCCAGACCGTGGTGGATAAGAAGCGGTATCTGGAGGAAGGTCTGACTCCGCTGCAGTGTCACGCTTGCGGGAGCGAGGTGCTGGTGCGTAAAAGCAGTGCGCGGCAGACATCGGTGCAGTGGACCACCGATCCCGCAGCGCGCTGCCCGGTGTTCGCGGAGCTGAGTTCACACGACCAAGGGCCGGGCCGTCCGGATACTTGTCCTCAGTTGATGCGCACGATTGCCTGGGCCGAGGAAGAGGGTGTGCTCGAAATCTCCGAATAGCAGTACTCGGGACGCGATGAGAGGGAGCTTCCACGATGATGGTGTGGCACCTGGATTGCGCGACTATGTGCCCGGTCGGTGGGCGCGCGCTGTTGGGCAGCGGTGGGCTGTTGATCGGCCGGCTGGTCGGTCACTGCTTGCTCGTCGAGTCAGAAGACGGGCTGGTGTTGGTGGACACCGGGTTCGGCATGGCCGATGTGCTCGACCGGAGCAGGCTCGGCTTCGGTACCGAGTTATTGCTGCGTCCCCGATTGCGTCCGGAGCTGACCGCGCTGCACCAGCTCCGTGCACTGGGTTACCGACGCGAGGATGTCCGGCACATCGTGCTCACCCATCTCGATCTCGATCACGCAGGTGGCCTGGCCGACTTCCCTGACGCCACTGTGCATGTCTTCGCCGACGAGTTGGCTGTGGCGACTCGGCGGGCCACCATCGCCGAGAAACTGCGCTATCAGCCACGACAGTGGACGCACAAGCCCCGCTGGCGCCCCTACGAAACCGGCGGCGACTCGTGGTTCGGTTTCACCGCGCTGCCGGTGCTCGCGAACATCCTGTTGATCCCATTGATCGGGCATACCCGTGGACACAGCGGCGTCGCGGTCCGGCAGGACGATGGGTGGCTGCTGCACTGCGGCGACGCCTACTTCCACCACCGGCAGCTGGCTTCGGCGAAGGCCAGGCCACCCCTCGAACTCGCGATCTTCGAAGCGCTCGTGAGCACGTTGGACCAGGCTCGAGTGGAGAACTTGGAGCGGCTGCGGACCTTACGCGCCGAACACGGGGACCAGGTGCGGATATTCTGCGCACACGATCCGTATGAGCTGGCCGAATTCCGCACCGCGCTATCGCGCTGAGTACGGCCCCGCACTATCGCGGCACTATCGCGCTGAATGCGATCAGTCCAGCCGGAAGTCCGCAAAGTCGAATCCCGGTGAGACTACGCAACTGACCAGTACGTAATCCGCTCCCACGGGACGAGCCGCCTGGCTGACACCGCCCGGCACCATGGCCTGTGGTACTTGCCCCCGCTCCAGATCGGGGCCGAGGATCACTTCCTCGTCGCCGATGCTCAATGCCAGTGGTCCGCCGCGATGCCAGAGCCATAGCTCGTCGAAGCGGAGCGTGTGTGGAGCGGATCGTTCGCCGGGCAGCAGCAGGAAATAGGCCGCTGTCGCGCTCGCGCGCGGTCCATCGCATCCCGCTGGAGTGAGTTCGACAGGGCTGCACCAGGTCTGGCGGTACCAGCCGCCCTCGGGATGTGGCACCAGATCGAGTGCGGCGGCAAGCGGCGGTCGGCTGTCTGTCATCGTTCGATGATGCCCGCTTCTCTGGCTTTTCGCCGGGCATTCTCGATGTGCCGGAGCATTCTCTCGGGGTGGGGTACGGCCCAGAGGGCCGCACCGGTGTCGATGTCGAGCCGACCGACGTGGGTCGAGCCGACCGACGTGCTCGTTCGCGGGTGGCCGGTGTCGACGTGGCCTATGCGGATCAGCTGAACGGTGAGCGTGGCCGTTCCTGGAGTCGGCCGTCCAGGTAGATATCGACCTTCTCGTTGTAGAAGCAGATCAGCCCGGCGACCTTCTGGCTCTCGGGCAGCGGGGTGCGGTAACCCCATGCGTGGTCGGGATGCTGTTTGTCACCGATCTGAATGGTCCAGTAATCCGCGGTGCCCTTGTACGGGCAACTGGTGTGAGTGTCCGAAGGGCGGAGCAGATCCATTCGAACGTCGGTCATCGGCAGGTAGTACCGTGCGGGCAAGCCGGTTTCGAAAAGGATGTGTGGCGCGTGCGAGTCGGCGACGGTGACGCCGTCGATCTCCACGCGTATGTGTCGCGAGCTGGCCAGAATGTCGACGCGGGAGTAGGGGTCGCGCGGGTGGACATAGATCGGCTCGTCTTCCTCGAACCATTCGTCCATCGCGGTCCATTCCAGCCTGACCAGGTCACGTAACTCGGTGATCGGTGAGTCGTGGTATCGCAGCGCCGCTCCGGCTGCTGTGGTGTCGTCGGCCACGACGTCGTAGCCGGTCGCATCGCCGCGGCTGGGGGAATGCTGGATGTTTCCGTTCGGTTCGAGTTTCACGTGCAGATCCGCGACCGGCAGATAGTAGGTCGGGTAATACGGGTTCTCCCACACGAGCACTGGCCTGACCGTATCGGCCACCAGATGTCCGCCCAGATAGACCCGTACGCGCTTCTGACTGGTCTCGACACTGACGTGGCCCCGCCTCGCTTCGGTCATACCTATCGACCGTACTCTCGCTGTCCGGTTCCGGGGACGAGTTTCGCGCTAGCAGGCTCGGGGCACCGCGCCGATGCCACCGGATGCGGAATCGGCTGGTCATCGCCCTAGGTGATGGCCCTTGCTTCTTCTTCGACGCTGTGTGGTGCGGGATCGTGCTCGTCGATGTGGGCGAGGGCCGCTCGGCCGAGTAACAGGGCAATCACGGAGGCCGCGGTACATGCGGCGCCGACCCAGAACGGCAGGGCGATGGCGTGTTCGCCCAGCTTTCCGGCGAGATAGGGGGCGGCGGCGGCGCCGGAGAACCGGACGAAGCTGTAGGCCGCCGCCGCGGTGGATCGTTCCACCGGCGCCGAGATCATCACGGCCTCGGTGATCAGCGTATTGTTCACGCCGAGGAACAGGCCGGCCAGGACGGTGCCGACGATCAGCATCGGTTTGTGCTCGGCGAACACGGCCATCATCGCCAGATCCGCCGCGAACAGACTCAGGGAAAGTCCGATCATCGGCAGGGAACCGAACCGGCGCTGTAGCCGGGGAGCCAGAAACACCGAAGCGATCGCGAGCAGCACGCCCCAGCCGCAGAAGATGAAGCCGATCGCGTAGGTGCCCATGTCCAGGGGAAACGGCGTATATGCGAGCAGGGTGAAAAAGCCGAAGTTGTACAACAGGGCGGTGATGCTCACGATCAGTAGCCCGCGGTGCCGTAATGCTCGGAACGGTGAGACGATCGAGGTGCGCCGTGGGGGTCTCGGGCTTTCCGGCAGCAGGACGACAACACTGACCAGTGCGACGGTCAGCAGTACTGAGACGCCGAAAAATGGTCCACGCCAGCTGATTCCGCCCAGCATGCCGCCGACCAGCGGTCCGGTGGCGATACCGATGCCCAGTGCCGCCTCGTACAGGATGATCGCGTGGGCCACGCCGCCACTGGCCGCACTGACAATGGTGGCCAGCGCGGTGGCGATGAACAACGCGTTGCCGAGACCCCAGCCCGCGCGGAAGCCTACGATCTGCCCGACCGTATCGGACATGCCTGCCAGCGCTGCGAACACAATGATGATCGCTAATCCGGCCTGCAGTGTCGCTTTGGCGCCGAAGCGGCTGGACACTACCCCGGTGATCAGCATGGCCACACCCATCACCATCATATAGCTGGTGAACAGCAGCGATACTTCCGCCGGTGAGGCGTGTAATTGTTCGCCGATCGGTTTGAGAATGGGATCGACCAATCCGATGCCCATGAAAGCAATCACGCTGGCAAATGCCACTGCCCACACGGCCTTTGGTTGATTGGTGCTTTTCGTAACCCAAGTCGCAATGCTCATCAGTGTTTCCTCGGGTTCTGAGCACGTTGTCCCGCAGCTGCTTTCAGGGCGTCCAGCAGGTCGTGTAATTCGGAGTCCAGTCGCGTCAAGCGTTCAGTGTCGAAGTCGGGCAGTCGATTGCCGATCGCGGCAGCCAGGGCCTGGCGGTACTGGGTCAGACGGGCGTGTCCGACCGGGGTGAGTTCGATGATGACGCCCCGGGAGTCCGCGTGGTCCTTGCGCCGGGACGCGAATCCTTCCGCGACCAGCCTGCCTGCCAGCACCGTCGCCGAGGGCTGGGAGCATCGGTCGATCCTGGCGAACTCGCTGATCCGCACCGCACCGTGTTCGTCGAGCACCGCCAGTGCCCGCGCCATCGCGCGTGGCAGATCATCGCCGCTGATCACCCCGGCGAGTCGAGTGATTCTGCCTGCGGTAACGAGGAGATCGACGACGATGTCATCTCTTGCGTTCATCCGATCCCTCCGTCTAATTAACTTGTTGCATAGGTCAACTATATATTATAGTAGCGTACGTACCCTCGGTTCCGGTACTGCATCCGGCGATACCGGTCGCGTGGCCGAGGAGGAGATCCGAGGCGGGGGAGGGCTGTGCCCCCTCGGGGCTTGTGCCCTATGTGCGGTATGTGGCGATGCGACTTTCGAATTTAACGATTCCCTGACGATCAAATGCATGTTGTGCGGATAATATGAATTAAGAAGTTCGAATTTTTCTATCTGTACTTCCTCTCCTGTCGGCCTGAAAAATCTTTTCCTGCCCTATATCTCGGATAACGGGAGAATGGTATACCCGTGAGAGTTCGTATCGTTCGATGATAAAGAAAAGCGGATGATTACGAGATAAAGAATTCGAGCGAATGAAACCGGAAGGGAGGTGGCCGTATCCACATAAAATTGTTTCGCGAACCGGTCAGGAAGCCGGCCACCGCGTATTGTCCCTGAGGCCGGTATTGCCGATCAGTTCTGGGCACTGGGTATGCCGGTCTCAGGAACAAGAATCGGCACGCTGAGGATGCAGCGTGCCGTGTGTGGAACTGGGAGGACGAGGTTCTGGCGTTATCTGCCCCAGAAGCCGAGTCCATGGTGGAGGTCGGTGTTGATCTCTCAGATGTCTGGACTCAGCGTGGATAAGTCACGTCGTCCGGGACGATGCCCGCGACTAGCCCGTTAGAGACGGCGTGAGATACCCAGCTCTTGGCTTTCTGCTTTGCCTGCCGGGTTCGCCGATCTTGCCTCCGGTTCTGCGCGAGCAGCCTTTGTCGCGGCCTCATATCGACTGGGTGACCGGTCGTCGGGGGGTGCCGAATAATTGTGTGTCCGCGTGCGCGCGTTTGAAGAACAACTGTGCGTCGTGCTCCCAGGTGATCGCGATGCCCCCGTGCAACTGGACAGTCTCGGCCGCGATGGTATCGAGCGCGGCAGAGCAGTGGGCACGGGCAACCCAGACATCCTCGGCAGCCGAAGGACTATTCGTCGCTACGGCCGCAGTGGCCGCGACGGATGCGGATCGGGCTGATTCCAGCAGCACGTACATGTCCGCCATACGGTGTTTGAGCGCTTGGAAGCTACCGATAGCCCGGCCGAACTGCACCCTGGTCTTGGCGTAATCCACGGTCATCTCCAGGCAACGGTCGGCAGCGCCGACTTGTTCGGCAGCCAGAGCGGCCCACGCGATCTGGCGGAGCCTGGTGTGGGTCGCCGTTGGATCCGCAGAGCCGAGACGACGTGCAGACACTGCGGCGAAGACTACCTCGGCGAGGTGACGGGTAGGATCCATGGTCGGCGCGGAGCGCCGGGTGACGCCGATTACCGTGGGATCGACTTCGAAAAGACCGGTCGGCGTGACAACGAGGAGAGTGTCGGCAGACATCCCGTCGAGAACATAGTGCGCGGTCCCGTTGAGCACACCGTCTGTTTCTCGCACACCCGGCTCGTCCCAGCCGCTCTCGCTCGCCCAGCACACCGCTATCGTCTTGGTGCCCTCGGCTACCTCGGGCAGCAGTCGTGTGCATGCCTCGGTATCACCCGATAGCAGTACGGCTTGCCCGCCGAGTACAGCGGAGCCGAGCATCGGCACTCCGGCGAGTGTGCGGCCCAACTCACCTACTACCAGAAGCGATTCCACCAGGCTCGCATCGAAGCCACCGTATTCCGTCGGGATGGCCAGAGCACCGACACCGATTTGCTCACACAACAGCCGCCATAGCGCCGGGTCGTAGCCGAGCTCGGTGTTCATCGCCGCGCGCACTGCGGCGGAACTGGCATGTTTGGTCAGCAACGCCCGAACCGAGGCGAGGAATTCTCGGTGCTCAGCGGTGCTCATACTTTGTCTCCCTCGGGGGTCCCTGTGGCTTCGTTCCGCAGTGCGTTGGCGATCCGGGAGCGATGTAGGACTGGGGTTCCCCATGCTGAACGCAGTGCGGTCACCTTGGTCAACCACAGCGAAAGGTCGTACTCGGCGGTATAGCCGATCGCGCCGTGCACCTGAAGTGCGGTACGAGCTGCGCGATAAGCCGCGTCACCACAGGCGACCACGGCGGCCGAGACATCGCGGTCCCGCGTGGGCTCGGTCATGGTCAGTGCAGCGCGGTAGAGCAGCGGCTCGGCCAGATCCAGTGCGATGAGCACGTCGGCGAGTTTCTGTTTCACGGCCTGGAACTCGCCGATCGGTCTGCCGAATTGTTTGCGCTGTTTGGTGTATTCGGTGGATGCGTGCAGCAGGGCACGGCCCGCACCGAGTAGCTGGGCCGCGCAGGCCAGCGCGCCGGTGTCGAATCCAGTGGCCGCTGCTTCGCGTAGGTGTTCGCCCTCGGCGATGGTGTCGCCCTCGGCGATGGTGAACAACCGACGGGCGGGGTCGATCGAGAGCACCTGATCGGTACGGTGCCCGGTGTGCAGAAGCGTGCCGTCTACCAAGAGCGCCACCTCGGCGGTGTCGGCATCCAGCGCGACGCTGCTGTGGCCGGGCGCCGCGAAGGCGATCGTGCCGAGTGCGGCACCTCCCGCGAAGCCAGGCAGCCACCGTGCGGCCAAGCCGGGATCCGGAAGTGCCTGTAGCAGAGCTGGAATCGCGGCAGCAGTCTCTATCAGCGGTCCCGGAACGGCAGCCCGGCCGATTTCCTGGAAGGCTACGATCAGGTCGATCGGTTCGGCACCGATACCACCGTGTTCCTCCGCGACGGCCAGCCCGAGCACACCGGTCCCGGCCAGCTGCCGGATCAGTGCTCGCCCCGGACCAGGATCGCCCGAGGCCCACGCGCGTACGGCGGTGGGAGTGTGGTAGGCATCGAGGAGCTTGCGCAGGCTGGCGCCGAAATCGAGCTGTTCGGAGCTGAGCGCGAATCTCATCGGCTGCTTCCTCTCGGTAGTCCGAGCAGCCGCTCGGCGATGATATTGCGCTGGATCTCATTGGTACCCGCGTAGATCGGGCCGGATAGCGCGAACAGATATCCGTCGGTCCATGGCCCACAGCGTTCGGCTGTCGCGTCGAGCACATCGAGCGCGGTCTCGTGCATGGCGATGTCGAGTTCGGACCAGAACACCTTGGTGACAGAGGATTCCGCGCCGAGCTTGCCGCCCTCATCGAGCCGGGTGACTGTGCCGAGGGTATGCAACCGATACGCTTCGCTGCCAATCCAGGCATCCACCACCGCGTCGCGCTGTGTGGTGTTGTTCGGGTCGCCTACCCGCAGCCATAGATCGATCAGCCGCTGTGCGGTGGCGCTGAACCGGCCCGGGCTACGAAGCGACAGACCGCGTTCGTTGCTGGAGGTGCTCATCGCCACGCGCCAGCCCGCGCCAGGCGCGCCGATAACATCACGGTCGGGTACGAACACATCGTCGAGGAAGATCTCAGCGAAACCCGGCTCGCCGTCCAGCTGTGGAATCGGGCGCACCGATACGCCATCGGCGGTCAGCGGGAACATCACGTAGGTGAGGCCCTTGTGCCGTTCGGCCTCGGGATCGCTGCGGAACAGCCCGAACGCCCAGTCGGCGAAGGCGGCGCGCGAACTCCAGGTCTTCTGGCCGTTCAGCAGCCAGCCGCCGGTAGCGCGCCGGGCACTGGAGCGGATGCCGGCCAGATCGCTGCCCGCCTCCGGCTCCGACCATGCCTGCGCCCAGATGTCATCGCCGCGAGCCATCCGTGGCATGATCCGCGCCAACTGTTCCGGTGTGCCGTGTTCGAAGAGCGTCGGAGCCAGCAGGAAGATGCCGTTCTGGCTGACCCGCCCCGGTGCCCCTGCCGCATAGTACTCCTGCTCGAACAGCACCCATTCCAGCAGCGAGGCGTTGCGACCACCGAACTCCTCTGGCCAGGCGACCGCCGAGAGCCTGGCGTCGGCCAAAGTGTGCTCCCACGCTCGATGTGCCTCGAATCCTGCTTTCGTGTCCATCGAAGGCAACGGTCGCGCGGGTGTGTTCGCGGCGAGGAATTCGCGGACCTCCCGCTGGAATTCCTGAGTCGCCTGGTCGAGATCAAGCTCCACTACGTCGTTCCGTTCTGTCCGGTGCTGCTCGCGGAAGTCTTCATCGACTTGGCGTTCATGCCGCCCAGCGAGTCGGTGCCGACCTCCGCATTGTGCGCGTGTGCGAAGTGGTGCAGACCGAAGACCGAATCCATACCCGACCGCATGCCCATCAGGTCCTCAGCCTGGTTGACCGCTTTCTTGGTCAGGGCGAGGCCGAACTGCGGCATGGTGGCGATCTTTTCGGCGAGTGTCATGGTCTCGGTCTCGAGTTCGGCGCGCGGCACCACTCGGTTGACCATGCCCCATTCCTTGGCCTGGGCGGCACCGAACCGGTCGCCGGTGAAAAGGAATTCCTTGGCCGCGCGCGGACCGAGAACCCAGGGGTGGGCAAAATATTCGACCCCTGGAATGCCCATACGGACAACGGGATCGGAGAAGAACGCATCATCGGAGGCGATGATCAGGTCACATACCCAGGCCAGCATAAGTCCGCCCGCGATACAAGCGCCCTGCACCATGGCGATGGTGGGCTTGGGAATCTCCCGCCAGCGCCGGCACATGCCGAGGTAGACCTCCAGCTCCCTGGCGAAGCGCTGATCGCCGCCGGCCCGATCGACGTGATCCCACCACAACGTGGCCTTGTTCTGATACCGCACGTGGTGATCGCGTCCAGGGGTGCCGATGTCGTGCCCGGCACTGAAGTGTTTCCCGTTGCCCGCCAAGACGATCACACCGACCTCGGGGTCTGCCACGGCACGCTCGAAGGCGGCGTCGAGCGCGTAGGTCATCACCGAGTTCTGCGCGTTGCGATATTCCGGCCGGTTCATCGCGACGATCGCGACGCGTTCACGTCGCTCGTAGGTGACCACCTCACCCTCGGGCTCTTCCCCGACGGTGTTTGCCGGTTCCGACATCACGATTTCTCCTTACGTAGTTGACGCTTGAGCACTTTCCCGGCGGAGCTATAAGGCAGTTGATCGCGGAATTCGACGAACCGTGGCACTTTGAAGTTGGCCAGCATGGTGGTGGCATGGGAGAGTACTTGCTCTTCGGTGAGTGTCGCACCTGCCCTGCGCACTACATACGCCTTACCTACTTCGCCCATCCTGGCATCGGGCACGCCGATGACAGCCGACTCGGCCACGCCGTCCAGTCGAGCCAGCACTTGCTCGATCTCAGCTGGATAAACATTGAAGCCGCCGCAGATGTACATGTCCTTGAGCCGGTCGGTGATCTTCAGATACCCCCGTTCGTCGACCGTGCCGATGTCTCCGGTGTGTAGCCAGCCGTCGGCGTCGACAGCCTCGGCGGTGCTGTCCGGGTCGTCCAGATAGCCGAGCATCACATTCGGTCCACGGAGCAAGACCTCACCTGCCTCGCTGAGTCGCAGCTCGAAGTCCGCGATCGGTCTGCCGCAGGTGTTCGCGATGGTTTCGGCGTCGTCCTCGGCATGGCACATGGTCCCGAATCCTGCGGCTTCGGACAGGCCGTAAGCAGTGATGACGATGTCGAAAGTGAGCTCAGAGCGCATTCGCTCGATCAATACCACCGGCACAGTCGCGGCGCCGGTGACGGCCACCCGCAGGGTGCTCAGGTCGAACGCTTCACGGTCGGGGAAGTCCAGGATCGTTTGATAGATGGTCGGCGGGCCGGGTAACACCGTGATCTTTTCCGTGCCGATCCGCCGCATCGTCTCCGGTACATCGAAGGTTGCCTGTGGGATGATCGTGGCTCCGGTGACCAGGCAGGCGAGAATGCCCGCTTTGTAGCCGAAGTTATGGAAGAACGGGCTCACCACCAGATACCGGTCGTCGCCGCGCAAGGTGGCGCATTCCGCCCAAGCCCGCACCACCGCGAGTGCTTGCTGGTGTGCGATCAGGGTGCCCTTGCTGCGCCCGGTAGTGCCGGAGGTGAACAGGATGTCGGAAATGTCGCCGGGGCCTACCGCCGCGGCGCGTTCCTCGGCTTCGGCCACCGGGACCGACGCGGCGATGCTCGGGAGTTCCGACCAGTCCAGCGCAGTGGCATCGGTGTTCACCGATCCTGGTTCTACTGGAATGACCACTATCGTTTCGATGGCAAGAACAGCTGTGGCAGCGCGCAATTCGGCGAGACGATCGCGGCCGAGGAAATTTCCGGCGATGAACAGCGCCCGCGCGTGCACTCGATCGAGCACATCGACGGCCTCCTCGGCGACGTAGCGGGTGTTCAACGGCACCAGCGCGGCGCCGGCATAGTGCGCGGCGAGTGCGGCGATCACCCAATGGTGCGTATTGGGAGCCCACATGGCCACCCGGTCACCCGCGCGCACGCCGCGTGCGATGAGCGCCCGCGCTACCTCCTGGACGGCGTCGAGTAGCTGGGTCCAGTCCAGCCGGACCGCGCCGTCCGCGATCGCTGGGGCAGCGTCAAAGGTCCGAGCGGCGTGGTGCAGTGCCATCGGTGTCGTCTGAGCAGGGGTTGTCACGGTTGTCCTTACCGTCCGCGAGCCACTTATGCGCACACTCTACAAAGCAAGTGCTTGGTAGGTTATCCTACCGGCGTGGGTGCGATCCATACCTCAGAATCCGATACTGCCGAGCCGAACGGGCGGTTTTCCGCCACATCGGACGCGCGCTTCGCCGCCGAGGTGCGTGAGTGGCTGGCGGAGAACCTCAACGGGGAATTCCGTGTGCTGCGTGGTCTCGGTGGTCCAGGGCGTGAACACGAGGCATTCGACGAGCGCTTGGCCTGGGATCGGCACTTGGCCGCCGCGGGATGGACCTGCTTGGGCTGGCCCAAGGAATACGGGGGCCATGAAGCCACAGTACGCCAGCAAGTGATCTTCCATGAGGAGTACGCCAAGGCCAATGCCCCCGCGCGGGTCTCTCATGTTGGTGAGGAACTGCTGGGCCCGACCCTGCTGGCTTTCGGTACCGAGGCGCAGAAGGAGAGATTTCTACCCGGTATCCGCACCGTCTCCGAATTGTGGTGCCAGGGATACTCCGAGCCCGGCGCAGGTTCGGACCTGGCCGCCATCGCCACTGAGGCGCACCTGGATGGCGACGAGTGGTCGATCAACGGGCAGAAAATCTGGACCTCGTTGGCGCATGTGGCGGACTGGTGCTTCGCCATCGTACGCACCGAGCGCGGCTCTACCAGGCACAAAGGTCTTTCCTACCTGCTGGTTCCGATGAAACAGCCGGGAATCGACGTGCGCCCGATCATCCAGCTGACAGGTACCTCGGAGTTCAACGAGGTCTTCTTCGACAACGCCCGTACTGCGGCCGACTTGGTGGTCGGCGAACCAGGCGACGGCTGGCGCATTGCCATGGGCACGCTTACCTTCGAGCGCGGTATCTCCACCCTAGGGCAGCAGATCCAGTTCGCCCGCGAACTGGCCGATATCGAGGCGCTGGCCCGCCGCAGCGGAGCAGCCGATGATCCACTGATCGCCGAGCGGATCGACCAGGCATGGATCGGCCTGCGAGTGCTGCGTGCACACGCTATGCGCACGATGGAGGGCGCGGGAAGGAGCGATCAGACCCGGAGCGGGCAGCGAGGCGTTGACGACGGTGGCCAGGCGTCGGTGGCGAAACTGCTGTGGGCAAACTGGCATCGCGGACTCGGTGAACTGGCGATGGCGGTGCTCGGCGCTCGCGGACTGGTGGCAGGCGAAAACGATCTCACCGAATGGCAGCGGTTGTATCTGTTCACCCGTGCCGACACCATCTACGGAGGTTCAAACGAAGTGCAGCGCAATATCATCGCCGAGCGGGTGCTCGGCCTGCCACGTGAGGCACGCCCGTGACCGGGCCGTTGTCGGTTGTCCCTGAACCCGTCTCCGGGCATAGCCTGCTGGCCGGACGCACTGCGGTGATCACCGCTGCCGCGGGCACAGGTATCGGCTCCGCTACCGCGCGCAGACTGCTAGCCGAGGGCGCGGACGTGGTGGTTTCCGACTGGCATGAACGGCGTCTGACCCAGTCGGTGACCGAGCTCGCCGAAGAGTTCCCGAACCGGCGGGTTACCTCGATCCCGTGCGACGTGCAGCACACCGAGCAAGTGAACGAGCTGGTGCGCGGTGCGGCCGAGGCTCTCGGCCGGATCGATATCATGGTGAACAACGCCGGGCTCGGTGGAGAAACGCCTGTGGTCGATATGACCGATGAGCAGTGGGACCGGGTTCTGGACATCACCCTCAACGGCACCTTCCGCTGCACTAGAGCCGTGCTCAGCTACTTTCGCGAGGCGGGCCATGGTGGCGTGATTGTGAACAACGCGAGTGTGCTCGGTTGGCGAGCGCAGCACGGCCAGGCGCACTATGCCGCGGCCAAGGCCGGTGTGATGGCGCTGACCAGGTGCAGTGCCATCGAGGCTGCCGAGCTCGGGGTCCGGATCAACGCAGTGGCTCCTAGCATTGCCAGGCACGCTTTTCTGGACAAGGTCAGCTCCACCGAATTACTGGACCGGTTGTCCGAGCGAGAAGCGTTCGGCCGCGCGGCGCAGCCCTGGGAGGTCGCCGCCACGATCGCGATGCTGGCCAGTGACTACACCACTTATCTGACCGGTGAGGTGGTCTCGGTGAGTAGTCAACACGCCTGAGCCGCTGAGGATTCCGCGGTTTCGTTCGTGATCTCCCAGTGTGCTGGAGTGGCGAGCGCGTCCAGCGATAGTTGAGCATCTGCTTGTCCGGCGTCTCCGCCGCGTTCTGCGCACCGCGACGTGATCACCTGCCCATATCGGGCGTCCTGCCTGCGGTAAGGGGCTGATCAGGGAGAAAGAGCGAGCAAGAGGGTGGGGGGATATGCCATGCTGGATGAGATCTGATACGCGCTCTCCAAAGGGGGCGATGGTTATGGGTCCGGATCGCTTGCCCGTACGCGAGCAATTGGAACTCGAATTGGTGCGCGCGGTGGTGTTGGCCAGGCGGCGGTTGGACAGCCTGGCGCGCTCTGCGCTCGCACTCGGTGCCGAACTCATGGAATACACCTCTGAGCATGCTGTCGCGCGGGCTGCCACCCGCATTCTCCAGCAGTACTCCGTCGACGAGGACGAACTCGTTCGTGACCCACGCGATGCGCTGCATGCCGATCTGACGCGCGATCCTGGCGGATGCGGTGGTGAGTCCGAAAGCCCCGACAGCGAAGAGGAAAAGCGGAGACAGCGCCGGACAGCTCTGCTCTGTGAGGTCCGTACGGATTTACTCGAGGTCCTTTCGAGATGTCAAAAGCTCCAATTCGACCGATCTACCTTTGTGAGCGAGATCGCCCGTGGGCTGTGTGCCGCCACTGACAAACTGGTGATCGATGCCGATATGGACACCTATCACGCTTGGCAGCGTGGCATGTTGCTCGGGTTGAGTGAGGTGTCGGTGCCCAACGGTCCGCCGCAGGTGATGGCCACAGTGGATGCGGGGCCAGACCGAGACCCGCTCACCGTGGAATGGGATAGCTGTGAACGCCGTCTCGCGCTCGTCGCGCGGATGACCCGGGCGGGCATTTCGCCCCTGGTGATCTGTGATCGACTACTCGCCGATCTTTCGATTTCCTCCCCGCTGCGCTATTCGGTGCGGTAAGAACGCCTATCGACCAAGCAAATGCTTGGTTGTAGTATAGGGCAGGTGACCGCACTAGATGCCTCGAAGTCAGCACGTCGCAGCGAGCTGCTCGCCTTGGCGGCCGAATTATTCGCAGAGCAGGGCTTGCGCGCCACCACAGTGCGTGACATCGCCGACGCGGCAGGCATCCTCTCGGGGAGCTTGTACCACCATTTCGATTCCAAGGAGTCGATGGTCGACGAGATCCTGCGGGGCTTCCTGGACGATCTGTTCGGTCGTTATCGCGAGATCGTCGCCTCCGGCGTGAGTTCGCGAGCCACCTTGGAAGCCTTGGTGGTCGCGTCCTATGAGTCGTTCGACCGTTGGCATGCCGCGGTGGCGATCTATCAGGCCGAGGCCAAGCAGCTGCGTACCGTGGAGCGGTTCGGTTACATCGCCGACTACAACCGTGAATTCCGGGAATTCTGGCACCGGGTGTTGGCCGACGGCGTCCAGGACGGCAGTTTCCGGCCGGAACTCGATGTCGAACTGGCCTACCGGTTCCTCCGCGACACGGTGTGGGTCGCGGTGCGCTGGTACCGACCTGGCGGCCCCATCACCGTAGCCAATCTTGCCAAGCAGTACCTGACCATCGTGCTCGACGGACTCACCGTCCCAGGGCACAACACGTAGGAGTTCTTACATGTCAGCACCTTCCACGTCCCGTCGTCCGTATGCCCCGCTGCGGGACGCCTACGTGATCGATGCGGTACGCACCCCAGTCGGTAAGCGTGGCGGTGCACTGGCGGGGGTACATCCGGCCGATCTGGGTGCGACCGTACTGCGTGGACTATTGGACCGCAGCCCGATCGACCCCTGCCTCGTGGACGATGTCATCGTGGGCTGCGTCGACAATATCGGTCCGCAGGCGGGTAATATCGGCCGCACCATGTGGCTGACCGCGGGCTACCCCGAGGAGGTCCCCGGTGTCACGGTGGACCGGCAGTGTGGATCCAGCCAACAGGCCATCAATTTCGGCGCGCAGGCCATTATGAGCGGTACCGCCGAAATGATCGTCGCGGCAGGCGTGCAGAACATGAGCGCTATCCCGATCTCCGCGGCCATGCTCGCGGGCAAAGAGTACGGCTTCGACTCACCGTTTGTCGGCGCGCAGGGGTGGGACCACCGCTACGGCACCGGTGAGGTGTCGCAGTTCCGTGGCGCGCAGATAATCGCGGAGAAGTGGGGTATCAGCCGCGAGGATATGGAGCGTTGGGCGTTGCGTAGCCACGAACGGGCCCGTGATGCAGGAAAGAATGGCCGCTTCGACAACGAGATCGTGCCGGTTGGTGACTTCTGGATCGATCAGGGGCCGAGAGAGACCAGCCTGGAGAAGATGGCCGCACTACCCGCGTTAGCCGAGGGCAGTTCGCTCACCGCCGCCGTGGCCAGCCAGATCTCCGACGGGGCGAGCGCGACCCTGCTCGCTTCGGAATGGGCGGTGCAGGAGTACGGTTTGACGCCGCGCGCGCGCATTCACCATGTGAGCGCGCGTGGCGCTGATCCGATTGTCATGCTCAGTGCACCGATTCCGGCGACCAAGTGGGCTCTGGCCAAATCCGGCCTCACCATCGAGGATATCGACGTCGTCGAGATCAACGAGGCCTTCGCATCGGTGGTGCTGGCCTGGTTGAAAGAGACCGGTACCGACCCGGATCGGGTGAATGCCAACGGCGGCGCGATCGCGCTCGGCCATCCGCTCGGCGCCACCGGCGCAAAGCTTTTCGCGACATTGCTCAACGAGTTGGAGCGGGTCGAAGGACGGTACGGTTTGCTGACCATCTGCGAGGGCGGCGGCACCGCCAACGTAACCATTATCGAGCGCCTGCCGCGCTGATCCAGGCCGAATGGCGCGTCGCGACTTCGCGTCGACCGCCGTCGTTACCGGGCGGGCACCTCTGGTCCGCCTTTGGATGAGCGGAGTGACATGGCGGCACCAGAGCTCTGTTCGGCCGCCATTCGACTACCGTCGACAACCGGAGCCAGACTTCGGGTGGCCGGATTACGCTCTTGACGAGTTCGACTCCTCGGCAAGAGCGGCGAGCGAATCGATCTGCGCGACCGCTTCGGTGATCATTCGATCGATGAGTTCTTTGCAGGTGGGCAGGTCATCGATGATTCCGGTGACCTGCCCCGCGGCGAGCACACCTGCCTGGGTGTTGCCCTCGACCAGCCCGGCGCGCAGCAGCATCGGAGTATTGGCGGCCATGACTACCTGGGACCAGCTGAGGTCTTTGGTTTTTCGCATGGCGAGGCCATCGCGGATCATGGTGGACCACTTCATACCGGTCATACTTTTGAACCGGGCCGCGTTGCCTACCGCCGCGGTGAGCCCACGCCAGCGCCCAGCGTGCTCCAGGCGCTGTACCAGCTCGGTGTTCAGCACACGATGCGGCATACCGTCGACCTTGACCGACACCACCGTGTCCTGGAGCTGTCTGCGCAGGTACTCTTGCTTGACAGTATCGGGAACCGTGCTCTCTTCAGTGAGCAGGAACCGGGTGCCCATCGCGACACCTGCCGCACCGTAGGCCAGGGCTGCGGCCAAGCCGCGGCCGTCGAAGAATCCACCCGCCGCGACCACAGGGATATCCACCGCGTCCAGCACCGATGGCAGCAGCAGGGTAGTAGCTACCGGGCCGGTGTGTCCGCCGCCCTCACCACCCTGCACGATCACCGCGTCTGCGCCCCAGGACGCCACCTTGCGGGCGTGCTTGGCAGCGCCGATCGATGGAATGACTACTACACCAGCGTCTTTCAGCTTCGCGATGAGCTCCTGTTTGGGTGCGAGCGCGAAGGAGGCGACTGCTACTTTCTCCCGGATCAGCAGATCGATCCGTTCGGGAGCGTCGGCGGCATCGGCGCGGATATTCACACCGAACGGTTTTGTAGTGTGTGCCTTGGTCTTCGCGATGGCTGCCTCGAGTTCGGCGAAAGTCATCGTAGCGGAGGCGAGGATGCCGAGACCGCCGGCTTCGGCAGTGGCCGAGACCAGGCTCGGACCCGCTACCCAGCCCATGCCGGTTTGCACGATCGGATGTTCGACGCCGACCAGTTCGGTCAGTGCGGTGTGCAGGCGGGGGCTCATGCCGCGTCCGTTTCCAGTGTGAGCGGGCTCTGTGTGGTCATGCCGCACTGCCGCAGCGTGACTCGAACACTCATGATGGGACCTCGTTTTCACGAATATTCTTGGGGTCGAGTACCTCTCGAATAAGTTGCAGCTGCTCAGCGGTGGGTAGTGGTGTCTGCTCTGCCTCGGCGAGATCAGCGATTTCGAAGGAGGTGTTCTCAGCGACTTCCTCGACGGTGACGCCGGGGTGCAGACTGCGGGCGCGCATGGTGTGGTCGGGACCTTCGAAATCGAAGACGCCCAAGTTGGTCACCACGCGGTGCAGGTGCAGGAAGCGGTAGGCCGGCTCGGCAGGGTCTACTTTGTCGTAACCCACACCGGAGACGATATCGACTCGGTCGGTGAAAACGCGTCTGCTATGCCGCGCGACCCAATAACTGGTCGCGTGATTGATCGTATTGCCAGGTGCGCCACGTACCCCGAACATCTGTCGGGTCGGCTGCTGCAGTGGGCCGAACGCCGAGAGGTTCTGGTTACCGAAGCGATCGATCTGGTTGGCGCCCATCACTACGTGCCTACGACCGGAGGCCACCACGTCGAAGACCTTCCGGAACGGGATCCAACCCTCGATCGGTGCTTTGCCGCCTAACGGGGGAGTATCAGCGAGCAGCAATGCCTCGCCGTCGGACAGCAACAGGTCTGGTTCGGTGGTGAGCTTGGCCAGCCGTGCGCCGAGTAGCGCCATCGGAGACATCGGGCTGGCCATGATTTCCCCTGAGCCGTGGAAGATCTCCGCGCAGGCGACCGCGCACACTTCGGCGCGGGTAATGGTCTCGGTGCTGGTCATCACGCCTCCTGTGTTGTGCGGGGGTTCCCGCGCCCCGTCGGCGTGTTGAGTGCTTCGCGATTGTCTCTCATCACGCCTCCTGTGCGAATCGCTGTACGGCGGCCTGATACTGCTCTTCGGAGCCGGACAGGTAGGTATCGATGAATCGCTGCCACGCTTCGGGCGTCTTCGCGGATTCGGCATAGTGCCTCTGGAATTTCTCGTCCCGGTCGTAGCTGTCCGCGGCCAGAGTGAAGTGCGCGCCGTTGGGCGCCTCCACCACACCGTCGACCATCATGCGGTTGAGCAGCAGTGCTTGCAGTGGAACGGTTTTCACTAGTTCCTCGGTTTCCACCACACGTTCCACCGAGACATAGCGTCGTTGTGCGGCCAGGCAGAACAGATCGTCGAAGTACGGGTCGACGCCGGTATAGGCCGCATTGCCGTGTGAGTCGCCCAGATTCAGATGCACCAGTGCCGCGTCGAGATGCAGCGCGGGCATGGCGACCAAGGTCTCTGCCGTGCAGTCCGGCCCAGGGTAAGGGGATTCGATTGTCTTCAGCTCACCTGCCCAGAAGTTCATGACATCTGAGCCGAGCCCGGCGCGGATCGGCAGGAACGGCAGCCGCGCCGCAGCCGCCTCCAACCCGCACTTGAGCATGCCTTCGTCCATCTCGCGGGCGATCAGCGTGCCAGTGGTGCGGGCCTTGGCGAACCACGGATCGTAGAACGGAGGCGAATCGAGCGAGACGAAGCCGTAGTACGCCTTGCGCACCTTTCCTGCCGAGCACAGCAGTCCTAGGTCCGGACCTCCGTAGCCGACTATCGTCAGATCCGTGAGGTCGGAACGAAGGATGGCCCGCACCAATGCCATCGGTTTGCGTCGCGACCCCCAGCCGCCGATGCCGATGGTCATCCCACTGCGCAGTTCGCCGACAACATCGTCGAGTGACATCCGCTTGTCTCGCATGGCGTTCCTCCTTATCGACCGGACTTGCGCGCCGCGAGGTCATCGTCGAACCGGGCGCGAATCTCGTCGGCGACGCCGGCGAGGTTGAGTTCGAAGGTGAATCCTTGCTCGTACCGGTAGCTGCGTTGCACGTCCTGCGTATCGATGCCGTTGAGCGCCCGTTTCGCCGCGCGGATCACCCGTCCGTCCTTGGCTGCGATGTTCTTGGCCAGCTCCAATGCCGCCGCGTCGAGTTCGGCGCGCGGCACCACTTGGTAGACCGAGCCGTAGTGGTGTAACTGCTGTGCGGTAATGGTGCTCGCGGTGTAGAACAGCGCACGCATCAGATGCTGAGGCACTAACCGCGCAAGATGAGTCGCCGCGCCGAGCGCGCCACGGTCGACCTCGGGCAGGCCGAATGTGGCGTCATCGGAAGCGATCACGACATCCGCGTTGCCGACCAGCCCGATGCCGCCGCCTAGGCAGTAGCCATGCACTGCGGCGATCACCGGCACTTGGCACTCGTAGACTGCGCCGAATGCTTCGAAGCAGCCGTGGTTGGCGTCGATCAGGGCTTGATGGCCGGGCTTGCTCTGTATCTCTTTGATGTCTACGCCTGCGTTGAAGCCACGGTTGGCCGCACGCAGCACCACCACTCTGGTGTCCGGATCACGACCAGCTGCGCGTATCTCGTCGGCAATGGCCAACCAGCCATCGGACGGGATGGCATTGACCGGCGGGTAGTCGACCGTGATCACGGTGATGCCGCTTGATTCGGAGTGACGGTTGATCCCCATCGCAAGTCCCATCGTATGTACCGGTGTGGGTGGTTCGGCGAGCATTGGCAAAGCAAGCAGTTGCTTGGTAGATTAGCACGGTGGCACTCGAAATCGATCTGGCCGGCCGCGTCGTTTTGGTGACCGGTGGTGTGCGCGGTGTCGGCGCTGGCGTGAGCAGGGCGTTTCTTACCGCGGGTGCGACCGTTGTCGCGTGCGCGCGGCGCTCGGCTGATGTTCCGGTCGAGGTCGACGGACATGCTGTCGACTATCTGCCGTGCGATGTCAGGGATGCGGACGCGGTAGGCGCGCTGATCGCGACAATCACCGAGCGCTACGGACGGTTGGACCATCTGGTCAACAACGCGGGCGGTGCTCCTTTCGCGCTGGCCGCCGAAGCCAGCAAGAACTTCCACGCCAAGATCATCGAGCTGAACTTGCTCGCTCCCCTGCTGGTGGCGCAGGCCGCGAACGCGGTGATGCAGCGACAGGCCGAGGGGGGCTCGATTGTCAACATTTCCAGCGTCAGCGGGCACCGCCCGTCGCCGGGTACTGCCGCTTACGGTGCGGCCAAGGCCGGTGTGGACAGCCTCACCGCATCACTCGCGGTCGAGTGGGCGCCGAAGGTGCGGGTCAATTCGCTGGCGGTCGGTCCGGTCGACACCGAGCTGAGTCGACTGCATTACGGAGATCAGGCCGGTATCGACGCAGTGGGCCGGACCATTCCGCTCGGTCGGCTGGCCTGCCCGGACGACGTCGGCCGCTGCGCGGTTTTCCTGGCCTCGCCGTTGGCCGCCTATGCCAGCGGCGCGACGCTGCTGGTACACGGCGGTGGCGAGCGGCCGGCCTTTTTAGCTGCCGCCACGGCGCAACATCAGTCCTGAATAACCCGGACATACACGAGAGGGACACAGGTATGGACACCGAGCAGATCTGCGCCGGACGCGTCGTCATCGTCACCGGTGCCGGCCGGGGTATCGGACGGGCGCATGCCCTCGCCTTCGCCGCGGCGGGTGCCCGAGTGGTGGTCAATGACCTCGGTTCGGCATTGGATGGTCTGGCTACCGCGGAGACTCCGGCCGACCAGGTGGTCGCGGAGATCAGGGCGCTCGGTGGCGAGGCTGTGGCCAATGGTGCGGATGTCGCGGAATGGGCCGGGGCGCGTAGTCTCGTACGTCAGGCGGTGGATACGTTCGGCAGGCTGGATGTGCTGGTCAACAACGCGGGTTTTGTGCGTGATCGTATGCTGGTCAACCTGAGTGAAGACGAGTGGGATGCGGTGATCCGGGTGCATCTCAAAGGTCACTTCGCCATGATGCGGCACGCTATCGAGTACTGGCGTGCGGAATCCAAGGCAGGTCGTCCGGTCGACGGCAGGATCATCAACACCAGCTCTGGCGCGGGTCTGCAGGGCAGCGTAGGGCAGGGCAATTACGGTGCGGCCAAGGCGGGCATCGCAGGACTCACCCTGACCGCTGCCGCCGAATTCGCCCGCTACGGCGTTACGGTCAACGCGATCGCGCCTGCCGCGCGGACCAGGATGACCGAGACGGTATTCGCGGAGACGATGGCCAAGCCGGAGGACGGTTTCGACATAATGGCACCGGAAAACGTGTCGCCACTTGTCGTGTGGCTCGGCAGCGCGCAGTCCGCAGCGGTTACCGGACGGATGTTCGAGGTCGAGGGTGGCAAGGTCGCGGTGGCCGATGGCTGGCGGCACGGGGTCGCTGTCGACCGCGGCGCTCGCTGGAATCCGGCCGAACTCGGGCCCGTAGTGGCCGACTTGATCGCCAAAGCGACTCCGTCGGAGCCGGTCTACGGTGTTTGATCAGCGCTGTCGGCGATCCGCACCCTATAAGAATCGCATCCTATAAGGACCACACCCTACAAGGACCACACCCTACAAGGACACTGCACAGCCGCCGCGCGTGTTCGTCGGGCCGACGATGTCAGGACTCATGACCGAGTCCTGACATCCTTAGCTCGGGGTGCGTATGGCTGGGCTCATCGGGACTCGTGCGGTCTGAGCCCATTTCCTTCCGCGGCAGCGGGCTAGCCGAGCAGTGCGGACATAACACGCGGTGTTCGGCTGATGCGGACGGTGAGTAGGAAGATCTCAGCTGATACGAAGAGGTCCGGGTTGTCGCCGGGGGCATAGGGCGGAGCCGCTTCGGAGCCTTCCAGAGCTGATCGACTTCGGGTGAATGCGATCAGTATCGATAAGCAATATTGCGAGACCAGTTTCCTATTCGAATCAATCGGTTATTCAAACCAACCGGTTTGCAAGAAAACTGGTAGAGTACGAACTCTAGCCCCCGTACTCGTGCCGAAAGATGCTATGTGCGTAGATTTTCTCAACAACGCCGCATGCCGACTTAGTTGCCTCGTCATTTCTTCGGACATGCCGACCCGGTGCTGCGACCTTTGCGCTATACAGCACAGCACGGTGCGACCCGTGGGGTCGCACCGTGCTGTGCTGTATAGCGGGAGAACCTACTCGGTGCCGTCTGGAGGAATTTCTGGTAATCCTTCACTGGCCCGTAACTTCTCCGCCATGGAGGTGAGCAGGTTCTGCGATTCTTCGGATAGGTCGAATGCTCTGCTTGATAGCCTCCGTAGCCCGTAGCCCGTAGCCCTGCAACTGGGACAGTAGCTCCAGATCATGATCGATCTTGGCGGCATAGATGTCGTTGAAGAAGTAGTCCGGCTTGACCTTGAAGAACTTCGCCAACGCGGACACTGTCTCATCGGATGGGTTTGTCCGCTGTCCCGACCGCAACTGCGATAGGTACGGTTTCGAGATCGGATGCCCGGAGGCGGTCAGCGCCGCCGCCACCTCCGCGTTGGTGTGCGGCTTACGCCCAGGGGGATGCACGGTTTCGAACAGCTTGTTCAGCCGCGCCGCGAAATCAGCCATTGTGAGCCGCCCAATTCCCTTCGCTGTACTAACAGTCGTTATCTCGGATACGTATCATTGATATTAGCGGCTCAGTAACTGAAAACCTACGCTTGATTCCAGATTTCCTTGAAGCTTCTAGGTCGGATCATGGCGAAGCCGCTGGGGCGCTTGCGTTTGCGGGGTACCCCAACGGCTCTCGAGAATGAGCGATATGACTGGATTCTAGCCCGTCGTCGCGGTCTTGTAGCAGAAGATGTCGTTAGCCGCAAGGTAACTGACATCTTCCTGGTGGAGCTGTTCATGTGCGCGTGTGGCGTATGACACTTTTTTCCTTGTGGGGAATGAAACTTCAACTAACCCAGTGGGAATGGTTGAAGCATTTACAAGCGTTCGATGATAGTTCCTGTCGCAAGTGCGCCACCGGCGCACATGAGTACCATCGCGGTGCTGCGGTCGGAGCGTTCCAGTTCGTGCAAAGCTGTTGTGATCAGGCGTGATCCAGTGGAGCCTACGGGGTGTCCGAGTGCGATCGCGCCGCCGTTGACATTGACCCGATCCAGATCTGGCCGGTGTATGGAGGCCCAAGAGAGCGGAACCGAGGCGAACGCCTCGTTGATCTCGAAAAGATCGATATCGCCGACAGACATCCCGGAGCGCTCCAGTAGTCGGGTGCACGCCTGCACGGGGCCGTCGAGGTGGAACTCGGGTTCGGCGCCGACTACCGCCTGAGTAACGATTCGCGCTCTCGGTGTCAAACCAGCTCGCTGTGCCGCCTTTTCGTCCATCAGCAGGACTGCTGCGGCGCCGTCAGAGATCTGCGAGGACGACCCCGCGGTGTGTACGCCGCCCTCCAGGACCGGCTTCAGCTTGGCCAGACTTTCCACTGTAGTCGCGCGCAGCCCCTGATCCTTTGTCACATCTAGCTTTTCGCCGGTGAGATTGCCTTCCTTGTCGACTGCGGGCGCGCTGATGGTGAGCACTTCGCGATCGAAACGGCCTTCATCCCACGCCTGTGCAGCCAGGCGCTGTGAGCGTGTGCCGAACTCGTCCACATCAGCACGAGTGATACCGCGCCGCTTGGCAATTCGTTCCGCTGCCTCGAACTGGTTGGGCAGATCGATATTCCACGAGGCGGGTCTACGCGGTCCGGCGTTCTCGCCGACGTTGGCGCCCAGTGGGACTCGGCTCATCGCCTCCACGCCGCAGGCCATGCCGATCTCGATCGCGTCCGCTGCGATCAAGCCGGCGATCAGGTGGTTGGCCTGCTGTGCCGAGCCGCATTGTGTGTCGATGGTGGTAGCTCCGACCTGCCATGGCAGGCCTGCGTGCAGCCAGGCCACCCTGGTGACATTGTTGGACTGCTCGCCCGCCTGCGTGACACAGCCACCGATAACCTGCTCGACGTGCGCGGGGTCCAGATGTGCGCGTTCGAGCAGTCCGCGTTGGGTCAGGCCGAGCAATTCGGCCGCGTGCAGGCCGGACAGCCAGCCGCCCCGCTTGCCGATCGGGGTTCGCGCGGCCTCGACGATTACCGGTGTGCCCATGTCCAACCTCTCCTCGCGGGACGGAAAACTGAAACGAGTTCATGACACGAGTGGAGGTGGAATCGGATCGGTTTCTTTCCACATTCTCGCACCTGTGCTTGAATGATTATAGAACGTGTTTCAGTTTCTCGAAGGAGACATCTGGTGGTAGACACTGGGAATGCCCGGCCGAATCTGCCGGACGGATTCGACGTCACGGATCCAGACATCTACGCCGAGCGCCTTCCGGTCGAGGAGTTCGCAGAACTGCGCCGGACCGCGCCGATCTGGTGGAACCCACAGCCACCTGAAGTCGGCGGCTTCCACGATGACGGCTTCTGGGTGCTCACCAAGCATGCTGATATCAAGGAGGTGTCGCGGCGCGATGATGTGTTCTCCAGCTATGCGAACACCGCCATCCCGCGATTCAGCGACATCATCACCCGCGAGCAGATCGAGCTGCAGCGCGTCGTCCTGTTGAATATGGACGCGCCCGAGCACACCAAACTGCGCAAGATTGTCTCACGTGGGTTCACGCCACGGGCGATAAACGGGCTGCGCGCCGAGCTCTCGGCCCGCGCCGAGGGCATCGTGAAGGCGGCGGCCGAGTCGGGCTCCGGTGATTTCGTCACCCAGGTCGCGTGTGAATTACCGTTGCAGGCCATCGCCGCACTGATCGGCGTCCCCCAGGAAGACCGGATGAAGCTCTTCAACTGGTCCAACGAGATGACCGGCTATGACGACCCGGAGAACACCGCCGATCCGGTCGCAGCCTCTGCAGAGATCCTGGGTTACGCCTACCAGATGGCGGCTGATCGTAAGCAGTGCCCGGCTGACGATATCGTGACCACGCTGATCGAGGCCGATATCGACGGTGACAAGCTCACCGAAGAAGAGTTCGGCTTCTTCGTGATCATGCTCGCCGTCGCGGGCAACGAGACTACGCGCAACGCCATCACCCAAGGCATGATGGCGTTCCTGGAGAACCCCGACCAGTGGGAACTGTTCAAGAAGGAACGCCCTGCCACGGCCGCTGATGAGATCATCCGCTGGGCTACCCCGGTCACCTCGTTCCAGCGGACCGCGCTGGAGGATTTCGAACTCAGCGGCGTGCAGATCAAGAAGGGGCAGCGGGTGGTCATGCTCTACCGCTCGGCCAACTTCGACGAAGAGGTCTTCGACCATCCGGAGAAGTTCGACATCATGCGCGCGGACAACCCGCATCTGGCCTTCGGCGGCACCGGCGAGCACTACTGCATCGGGGCGAATCTGGCCAAGCTGGAAGTCGACTTGATCTTCAACGCTATCGCCGACCACTTGCCCGACATCACCAAGGTCGGCGACCCGAAGCGTCTTCGCTCGGGTTGGCTCAACGGGATCAAGGAGTTCCCGGTCGACTACAAGGCCTGTCCGGTCGCGCACTGAGACAGCGAAAAGGTCCTCGTATCGTGGGAGACGCGAGGACCTTTTCCGTGTGCGGGGATGGCGGCGGACTGTTCAGTCGGCTGGCCGTGCTGTCGCCATGGCACGATCGATCTCCCAGAACGCGCGCAGGGCGGCGATCTTGCCATTGCTGTCCACTCGGTAAGTGAACACACCGTCAGTGTCGATCCGATGACCGCCGACGGTGCTGCGGATGGTGCCGGTGAAGGCGACCTCGTCGCCGCAGGCGAACGAGTCGTCGAATAGGAACTCGATCAGATCGGTCGCGGCGATGGCTTTGTCCCAGAATGCGGCGATAGCCTCCCTGCCATGATGCCCTTTACCATCCGGGTCGAAGCCCGAGGGGCCGATAGGGTCTTCTATGCTGGCGTTTTCGGTGAACAATGCGACCCACGCCTGCTTGTCCCGCGCGCGAACCGCGGCCTGCGAGGCCAGACCAGCGGCCCTGGCCGGATGTTCGGCTGTTGTTGTCATACCCGGCTCCCTCGTCGATCAGTGGGTGGCCGTCACTGTGTGGCCGCGATGGGCTCGGCCACGTATTGCTCCGCGAATTTGCATAGAGAGTCCTGTTTGGCGGCGAGTGCACCGTCGAAGCCGATGCCGTCGGCCAGCCAGGGCACCACGATCGCGTCGGTAACGCCGGCATCGGCGAGATCCTGATATCCGGCCCGGCCGAAGCGGTCGACGCATACTGCCTGGATCTCGAATGGTTCTTCAGCCCGGCCGAGCTCGGCACGCAGCGTATCGAGCCTCCAGATGGTGCGCCGCAGCTCTTCGTAGGTCATCATGGCCGAGGTCCAGCCGTCGCCCACTCGTGCGGCGCGGCGGAGCGCCGGGTCAGTGTGCCCGCCGATATAGAACGGCACCGGTTCGCTTGGCGCCGGGCTGATCTGCAATGGTTCGAAGTCGAAGAACTCGCCGTGGTATTCGACCATTCCACCGGCCAAGACCAACTTGATGACTTCGATCATTTCGTCTACCCGAGCGCCGCGCCGGGCAAACGGCACACCGCACCACTCGAACTCTTCCGGTGCCCAGCCGATGCCGACGCCGAACCCGAAGCGGTTGCCGGACAGGTTGGCGACTGAGCCAACCTGCCGGGCTAGCAGCAGCGGGTTGCGTGACCCCAGCTTCAGCACATTCGTGTAGAAGCGGATCCGGCTGGTGACGGCCGCCATGGCGGCCGCCCCGATGAGCGGATCGACCCACGGTGTGTCCGGCCCCCAGAACCTGCTGCCGTCGGAGGTGTAGGGATATTTCGCGGTGGCCGACTTCATGTAGAACAGCGAGTCAGGCAGCGCGATCGACGAAAAACCGCACTCTTCAGCGGTTTTCGCAAGCTCCGGTAGCTGATCGAGTGGACTCAGCGCGATGCTGAGGGTGAACTTCAGCGCGGACACTGGCGTTCCGATCCGACCACCCACATCGAGAAGTACTGCGACCCGCCGCCGTAGGCGTGCCCCATCGCTTTGCGCGCGCCCTCGACCTGGTAGTCACCGGCTCGTTCCATGATTTGCTTGGCGGCCTCGGCGAATCGGATGAGCCCGGACGCGCCGATCGGGTTGGAGGACAGCACGCCGCCGGACGGATTGATCGGCAGGGCACCGCCGATCTCGGTCTCGCCCTTGTCTGTGAGCTTCCAGCCGTCGCCGGGCGGCACGAAGCCGAGGTTTTCCAGCCACATCGGTTCGAACCAGGAGAACGGCACGTAGATCTCGGCCACATCGATCTCCTCCAGCGGGTTGGTGATGCCCGCCGCCTTCCACAGTGCCGCGGCTGCGTCCTGGCCGGCTTGCGGGTTGACCTGGTCGCGTCCGGCGTAGGTGGTCGGCTCGGTGCGCATCGCGGTAGCGTGCACCCAGGCGACCTTCCGGCCGGTGGCCTCGACAGCGGCGGCCGCGTCCGCGTCGCCGAGCACGATCGCGCATGCGCCATCGGAGGATGGGCAGGTCTCGTCGAAGCGGATCGGATCCCACAGCATTTGCGAGGCGAGCACCGATTCCAAGGTGATGTCGGGCTGTCGCAGATGGGCGAGCGGATTCTTGGCTCCGTTGCGGCGGTCTTTCACCGCGACCATCGCGCCGATGTGGCTCGGCGCGTTCGAGCGTCGGATATAGGAACGCACATGGGGTGCGAAGTAGCCGCCCGCGCCCGCCCCTACCGGCATGGTGAACGGTACCGGAATCGACAACGCCCACATGGCGTTCGACTCCGACTGCTTCTCCCAGGCCACCGCGAGTACCCGTTTGTGCACGCCTGCCTGCACCAGGTTGGTCGCGACGACGCCGGTGGACCCGCCGACCGAGCCCGCGGTGTGCACGCGCAACAGCGGCTTCCCGGTAGCGCCGAGGGCGTCGGCCATGAACAACTCCGGCATCATGACGCCTTCGAAGAAGTCGGGCGCCTTGCCGACCACGACCGCATCGATATCGGCGATGGTGAGTCCGGCGTCTTCGAGCGCGCGATCGATGGCTTCGCGACACATGCCAGGCATCGACACGTCGGTGCGTTTTGTCACGTGATGGGTTTGTCCGGTGCCGAGCACCGCGGCTGGGTAGCTCCCGCCCGTCGTACTCATTGGGTCTCCGATTCCAAGACGGTCACAAGGTTTTGCTGAAGTGCGGGTCCGCTGGTGGCATGAGCCAGCGCGCGACCCGCTGAGCCGGCCATGATGGCTTCGGCCGCGAAGCCGATGCGCTCGAGGCCCGCGGCGAACATCGGGTTGCCCGCGAGCGCACCGCCGGACGGGTTCACTACGGTGCCGTTGCGCAGGCCAATGGCCTCGGCGAGGATCAGCTGTTGATGACTGAACGGCGCGTGCAGTTCCGCGATGTCGAAACCACTGGTGTCGTCGCAGCCAACTGCCGCGGCCGCGGCCGATGTCGAAGGGGAGACGGTGAGGTCGCGGGCACCGAGCACTGGAGTGTCCACCCGATGTGCCATGCCGGTGATCCAGGCGGGGCGTTCGCACAGTTCGCGGGCTCGATCACCCATCGCGAGCACCACAGCGGCCGCGCCGTCGGTGATCGGCGCGACATCGTGTGCGCGCAGCGGATCGGCGACATACGGTTCGTTCAGCAGACTGTCGATGTCATCGGAGGCGCCTGCGGCTACTGCCGCCATGTCGTATTCGGTCCAGCGACCGGCGTCGAGCCCGGATCGGGCCTGCAGCCCGGCAATGGACAGTGCGTCCGGCCACAGTGGCGTGACCAGATACGGATCCAGCTGCATGGTGAGGACTTGGCGCAGGGTGCCTGCGGAGGACTTGCCGAAGCCGTATACCAGGGCTGTCTTCGCCTGTCCCGAGCGCAGTTTCACCCATGCCTCGTACAGCGCCCAGGCGGCGTCCATCTCCACGTGTGATTCGTTGATCGGCGGCACCGCACCGATCGCGTCGACTGCGGAGATAAACGAAAACGCGCGTCCGGCAAGGAAATCAGACGATCCCGAGCACCAGAAGTCGATATCGGACTTGGTGATGCCGAGCCTGTCGTAGAGCTGCTGGAAGCAGGGCACCAGCATCTCGACACCGTTGGTGGTGCCTGAGGTCTCCGGCACGTGCGGTGCGTGGGCGAAACCCACGACCGCGATATCGGTGGCGTTGTCAGTCAACGTGCGCTTCTCTCAGAGGTGGTGTTTGTAGGTCTCGTAGTCGGCATCCGGCTCGTCGGTCGGACGGAAGTGGTCCACGTTCTCCAGGCCGTAGCCCCATTCCTCACGTGGTTTCCACACCGCCTCCACCCGCATGCCCATGCGCACTTCGCTTGCCTCGCAGCCGAGTACCAGATGCAGCACCGGGATATCCGCGCCGTCCAGCAGGACGTAGGCCGCGACATAGGGCGGTTTGATCCGCTGTCCGAGGAACGGCACGTTCACAATGCAGAAGGTGGTCACTGTTCCCCGGTCGGAAAGTTCGATGTAATCGTCGGTCGGCCTACCATCGGTGGGATTCGCTCCGCGTGGGGGGAAATACACCTTGCCCGCGGCGTCAGTGCGCGCGCCGATCAGTTTGCCCTCGGCGAGTCCGCGCAGGTAGACGGTCTCCTGTGGGGAGGCGGTGTGCTTGTAGGACAGATCGACCGGCGTGACTATCCCGGTGACAGGGTCGGCCGCGCTCTCGGTTTCGGTCGCGGTGTCTGTCTGTTCGCCCGGCTCGAAGCAGGCGATGTCATGAATGCTTCCTTCGGTCTGTTCGGCCCACCGGACAGTCACTCGCATACCGGTGTGGATGTCTTCGGGCGCTGCGACATCGACCGCGTGCAACAGTGCGGTATCCGCGCCGTCGAGCCGGATCAGCGCCCAGGCGAACGGGCGGTCGAACGGCTGGCCTGGCAGCGGTTCGCGCACCCAGGTCCATGTTTCGACCGTGCCGGTCGCGGCGACATCGACGAACTCGGTCAGTGGTGCGGCGGTGATCGGGTCGTATTCCGGCGGCGGCACGATTACTCGGCCATCCGAGCCGCGCGCGCCGATGATCTTGTGATCGCGCAGCTTGGTAAGGAAGGTCCCGATAGTGGTTCCCACGGAGCGGGTGTAGTCGAAGCGAGCCCGCAGGGGCGCGCTGAGTACCTCGGGTACGGTGTCCAATCCCGTACCGCTCCCAGCAGTGATTGCCGTGGATACAGTATTCCCCTGAGTCACGCTATCGAGTAGAACAGGTTCTAACTCTGGTGGCAAGCAATTGAGCGGAAAGGGGTCCGAAGTGAAGTTCGGATTGCAACTCGGATACTGGATGGCTCAGCCGCCGACGAACGCGGGCGAGTTGGTGGTGGCAGCTGAAGAGGCCGGGTTCGACGCTGTGTTCGCCGCCGAATCCTGGGGCTCTGATGCTTTCGGTCCGTTGACCTGGTGGGGCTCGTCGACGCGGCGGGTGCGGCTGGGCACCTCGGTAGTGCAGATGTCGGCGCGTACCCCTGCCGCGACCGCGATGCACGCGCTTACTCTCGACCATCTCAGCGGCGGTCGCGCGATCCTCGGTCTCGGCGTCTCCGGGCCGCAAGTGGTGGAGGGCTGGTACGGTCAGCCGTTCGCCAAGCCGTTGCGGCGCACCCGCGAGTACGTCGATATCGTGCGGAAGGTGCTGGCCCGTGCGGCGCCGGTCACCAGTGACGGTCCGCACTACCCCTTACCTTATACCGGACCGGGTGCGATCGGGCTCGGTAAGCCGCTCAAGCCGATCGTGCATCCGCTACGCGCGGATCTGCCGATCTGGCTTGGTGCGGAGGGGCCGAAGAACATCGCGCTGACCGCTGAGATCGCCGACGGCTGGCTGGCCATCTACTTCGCTCCTCGGCTGGCCGGGATGTACAACGAGTGGCTCGACGATGGTTTCGCGCGGGCGGGAGCCCGGCGCAGTAGGGAGGATTTCGAGATCGCCGCGACTTGTCAGGTGGTGATCACCGACGATCCGGCGAGCGAACTGGAGCGGATGCGCTGGATCATGGCGCTCTACATCGGCGGTATGGGCGCACCGGAACTGAATTTTCACGCTCAGGTGTACCGGCGAATGGGATACGACCGCGAAGTCGACGAGATCGGACGGTTGTTCCAAGCGGGTAAGAAGGCCGAGGCCGCCGCAGTGGTGCCGGACGAGCTGATCCTGGATACCGCGATCATCGGCGACGAGGAGCATGTGCGCAAGCAACTGCCGGTGTGGGAGGCCGCTGGTGTGACCATGATGCTGGTATCGGTTTCCGATATCGCGCAATTGCGTCGGCTCGCACCCCTTGTCGAATAGTAGAACACGTTCTAAATTCAATAGGGTGACGACGCAGGAGCCAGTGAAAGTTCTCGGTCTGTGGAACATCGCCGAAGCCGAGCCCGATCGGATCGCGATGGTCGATCCTTGGGGCAAGGAGGTGACATATCGCGAATTGGCCACGCTCGCCAATCGTTACGCCAACGGCCTACGTGAGCTCGGCCTGACCACCGGTGACGTGCTGGTGAGTATGGTGCACAACTGTGTGGAGGCGATTGTCGCCTACTTCGCGGCCTACCAGTCCGGTCTGTACATCGTCGCAGTGAACTGGCATCTCACCGGCCCAGAAGTCGCCTACATCTTGGGCGACAGCGAGGCCAAGGCATTCATCGCCAGTGATCGTTTCGCCGCTGCGGCGAAGGCCGCCGCCGACGAAGCGGGACTGCCTCCGCGGGCGCGTTTCGCGGTCGGCGAGATCGAGGGGTTCACGCCGGTGGCTCAGCTCGGCGCCATGGACACCGCCCGGCCTGCCGATCGCGGTACCGGTGCGCCGATGCTTTACACTTCAGGAACCACAGGGCGCCCCAAGGGGGTTCGGCGCCCGCTCACCGGCGCCGATCCGGATGTCATTCCGCCGCACACCACCGCGTTCTTCGGCCTCTTCGACCTCGGTCCCTATGACGACCACGTGCATCTGTGCGGCTCTCCGCTCTATCACACCGCAGTGCTGAACTTCGCCACTATCTCGATTCAGCTGGGACACAAGCTCGTTCTGATGGATCGCTGGGACGCCGAGGAGATGTTGCGGCTGATCGACAAACATCGGGTGACGCACAGCCACATGGTGCCCACTCAGTTCCATCGCCTGCTCGCGCTGCCGGAGGAGGTGCGCGCCACATACGATGTGTCCTCGCTGCGCAGCATGGTGCACGGTGCCGCGCCCTGTCCGCAGGAGACCAAGCGGAAGATGCTCGAGTGGTGGGGTCCGACGGTGACCGAATACTACGCGGCCACCGAGGGAGGCGGGACAGTGATCAACGGCGCCGAGTGGCTGCGCAAGCCGGGGTCGGTGGGCAAGGCGTGGCCATGGTCGGTGATCAAAGTGCTCAGCGAAGCAGACGGCTCCGAGGTGCCCGTCGGTGAGACCGGCCTGGTCTACATGCGAATGGGTGTGTCGAGTTTCGAGTACCACCACGACAAGGCCAAAACCGAGGATTCGCGTGTCGGTGACTTGTTCACCGTCGGCGACATCGGGCATCTGGACGAGGACGGCTACCTCTACCTGCACGACCGGCGCTCGGATCTGATCCTGTCCGGTGGGGTGAATATCTACCCCGCAGAGATCGAGAACGTGCTCATCACCCACCCGAAGGTTGCCGATGTCGCGGTTTTCGGTATCCCGCATCCGGATTGGGGGCAAGAAGTAAAGGCTGTCGTGCAGCCGACCGACGGCGTCGTGGGTGCTGCGGAGCTTACCGAGGAACTCATGGCCTTCGCCGCGACTCAACTGGCCAAGTACAAGATGCCCAAATCCATCGACTATCTGCCCGAACTGCCGCGTGATCCCAACGGCAAGCTCTACAAGCGCAAGCTCCGCGACCGCTATATCCCGGCGTCTTAGCCTGTCGCGGTCGGTCCGCTGGGGCTTCGTTCCGGCCGCGCGTAGACGCCGACAACCGAATGCGCCCTGCGTGCCTTGCCGCGCAGGGCGCATTCGCGTTTCCGGGTCAGGCCGGTGTGCGAAGTTCCGGTGCTGCGTGTGGCCAGGGGCGACCCGAGCTTTCGGCCGCCTACGCGTTCAGCTACCGGTGAAAGTGGGTTTACGCTTTTCCGCGAATGCCCGGGGGCCCTCTTTGGCGTCCGTTGAGCGGAACACAGCCGTGCCGAGCTCGGCATCGATCCGGAAGGCGTCGTTTTCCGGCATGGCCTCGGTCTCCCGGATAGTGCGCAGGATGGCCTGCACGGCGAGGGGGCCGTTGGCGGCGATCTGCCCGGCGAGTTCCAGCGCTTTGTCCAGTGCCGTGCCATCCGGCACCACGTGCCCGATCAGACCGATCTCCTTGGCTTCCGTCGCGGTGACGTGCCGACCGGTGAGCAGGATGTCCGCGGCGACGGTGTAGGGGATCTGGCGGACCAGCCGCACCGCTGAGCCACCCAGCGGGAACAGGCCCCATCGGGCTTCGGACACGCCGAATTTCGCGCTCTCGCCCGCTACTCGGATGTCGGTGCCTTGCAGGATTTCGGTACCGCCCGCGATAGCGGGTCCCTCGACTGCCGCGATCAACGGCTTGGTCAGTCTGCGCCCTTTGAGCAGTGCTTCGATCTTGGACAGGTCCCAGCCGCCGCCTGCGAACGAGTCGCCGGGGTGCTGGGCGGTCATCGCCTTGAGATCGGCACCCGCACAGAACGCGCCGCCCGCGCCGGTCAGGATCGCCACCCGGATATCCGGATCATTGTCCACCTGGTCCCAGGCGTCTCGCATGATCGCCATCATCTCTCCGGACAGGGCATTACGCGCCTCGGGGCGGTTCATGGTGACAATGAGGACATGGTTGCGCTTCTCCACGAGACAGTGCGGCATTGCTGATTCTCCTGACTTCGAACCTTGTCAGAAACAGTAACACGTTCTATTTTTAGAACTGTGAGCTACAACATAGCGGACCTTGTCGAACACGCCATCGACCTGATGCCCGACCGCGTCGTACTGGCCGACGACGGCCGTGAGGTCACCTACGCCCAGTTGGAGGAGCGGGCCAATAAACTCGCCCATTACCTGCGAGAGCAGGGAGTTCAGCCAGGCGACAAGGTAGGCATCTACTCACGCAACACGATCGAGGCCGTGGAGGCCATGGTCGCGATCTTCAAGGCGCGGGCCGTGATGATCAACGTGAACTATCGTTATGTCGAGAACGAGTTGCAATACATCTTCGACAATTCCGATATGGTCGCCCTGCTCCACGAGCGCCGCTACAGCGACAAAGTCGCTGCCGTTCGTCCGAAGGTCCCGCAGTTGCGTACCGTCATCGTCGTCGACGACGATACGACCGCAACAGCGGCCACCGCAGCGGATTCGGTGGAATACGAGTCCGTGCTCGCGCAGTCCTCGGGAGAGCGTGATTTCGGCGAGCGTTCCCCCGACGACCTGTACATGCTCTACACCGGCGGCACCACCGGTATGCCCAAGGGAGTGATGTGGCGCCAGGAGGACGTGTGGCGCGTGCTCGGCGGAGGTATCAACTTCGTCACCGGCGAATATGTCCAGGACGAGTGGGAGTTGGCGAAGGTCGGCGCAGGCAGCCCGGCCATGGTGCGGTTTCCGATTCCTCCGATGATCCACGGTGGCGCGCAGTGGGCCACGTTCCACAGCCTGTTCGGCGGAGGCAAGGCCGTGATGATCCCGGAGTTCTCCGGACATGGAGTGTGGCAGGCCGTCGACCGACACAAGATCAACCTGATCTTCATCACCGGCGACGCGATGGCACGTCCGATGCTCGACGCGTTGATCGAGGGCAATCCGGAAACCGGTCAACCCTATGACCTTTCGAGCCTGTATGTAATGGCCAGCAGTGCAGCGTTGTTCTCACCCGCGATCAAGGACCAGTTCCTCGAGCTGCTGCCGAACCGAATGATCTCCGACTCTATCGGCTCATCGGAGACCGGTTTCGGTGGGTTGTCCGTTGTGACCAAGGGGGAGACGCACACCGGAGGTCCCCGGGTGAAGATCGACGCCGCCACCACGGTGCTCGACGAGGCCGGCAATCCCGTGCGACCCGGCTCTGGTGTGGTCGGCATCCTGGCCAGGAGTGGGCACCTTCCGCTCGGTTACTACAAGGACGAGGCCAAGACTGCGGCGACTTTCAAGGAGTTCAACGGAATTCGCTACGCCATCCCCGGAGATTTCGCCAGGGTCGAGGAAGACGGCACGGTCACCATGCTGGGCCGCGGTTCGGTCAGCATCAACAGCGGTGGTGAGAAGATCTACCCGGAGGAGGTAGAGGGCGCGCTCAAGACGCACCCGGAGATCTTCGACGCACTGGTGGTCGGCATCGAGGACGACCGCTGGGGGCAGCGGGTGGTGGCTGTCGTGCAGTGTCGCGGCGAGAAAAGACCCACTCTAGAGGAGCTGCGTCCTGTGCTCACCAAGGAGATCGCCTCCTACAAGCTGCCTCGCAGTCTGTGGTTCGTGGACGAGATCAAGCGCTCTCCAGCGGGCAAGCCCGATTACCGCTGGGCCAAGGAACAGGTCCAGGCCCGACCCGCGGACGACCATGCCGAAGCGAGCTCCAAGTAGCGAGCTGTGACCAGGCTGCCGCGCATTTCGCGGTGGCCCTACACAATCGAGTGCCTCGGCGATCCGAAGCGCTGGCCACGATACGCTCGGCGCAGATGATGCCGAGCGGTTCGTGCTGGACGTCTGTCAGGGTGTGCTCGACGTTTCGGCGATTGCCGAGCACCTGGTGAAGTTCGAAGGTTGATGCATTGGCCGATTCGGCCAATGCGGGAATGTCGTGCCGGCCGATCGGCCGGTGTTGTGTTCAGGCGGGGGTATCGGCCAATAGGGCGCCGAGTGCGCGCAGGTGGTCGGTGCCCGCGCCGAGGGCGAACTCGTTGTGCTTGGCCGCGGTGAAGTAGTTGTGCGCGATGTGGTCGCGGTCGATGCCGACACCACCGTGCACGTGGACGACAGTGTGCGCAACGCGGTGGCCCGCATCCGCGGCCCAGAACTTCGCGGTGTGCACCGCCTCGGCGGCGGGCAGGTCCTCCGCCACTCGCCAGGCGGCTTGGGTCACTGCTAGACGCAAGCCCTGGATGTCGATATACGCATCGGCGAGCCGTTGGGCGACGGCTTGGAAGCTGCCGATTTTCTTGCCGAATTGTTCTCGCTCCCTGGCATATTCGGAAACCAAGTCGAGCGCTCGCTCCAGGGTGCCCCATTGCAGGGCGGCGAGACCGAGCCAGGCGCGGGTGAGGATCCAGTCCAGGATTGCAGAGCCTTCCGCGGTGGTGCCGATCAATTCAGCTGGCGCATCGGTGAGTTCAACCGTGAATTCCGGGCTGTGGTCGACGACTTGTTGCGCGGTCACTGTGGCCGCCGCGGGTGCGACCAGGAAGACCGCTGTGGTCCCGGAGATCGTGGCGGGGACCAGTATGCGTTCGGCTCGGTTCGCGTACGGCACGGTGGTTTTGACACCAGTCAGCCGCCAGCCTTCGGCTGTCTCGACTGCGGTAGTGGTCGGCGTGTCTGGTTCCCAGTTGCGCTCTTCGGCCAATGCCACCGTGAGGATGGCCTCGCCCGCGCCTGCCCGGGTAGCCATGTTCTGTTGCGACGCATCGCCGAAACGGGTCAGCGCACCCGCGCCGAGGATGATCGACCACAGATAGGGCACGGCTGCGAGATGCTTGCCGAGCTCACGCAGGACGGCGGTCTGCTCGATCGGGCCGAGGTCGTTGCCGCCGACTGTCTCGGGCAGGGTTGCCGCGAGCACACCGGTCTCCGCCAATGAGTTCCACAGGGGTTGATCGAAGCGCTCGGTATTCGAACCGGCTGTGCCCGCAGTGCCGAGTTCGCGTAACCGGTCGGCGGTGACCAGCTTGCCGCACACCTCGCTGATCAGCCGAGTGAGATCCGATTGGGCTTCGGTGGGGGTGAAATCCATGGTGGTTCTTTGCTTTCGATCAGCGAGCAGCGGCGGGCTGCTCGAGGGCGGTCATGGCGATAATGTCGCGCTGCACCTCGTTGGTGCCGCCGCCGAAGGTCAGGATGAGCGCGGCGCGGTGCATCCGTTCCAGTCGTCCACGCAGCTCGGCGCCGGGAGAATCCTGCCGTAGGTAAGCTTGTGGACCCAGTACTTCCATGAGCAGTCGGTAGGCCTCGGTGGCCAGCTCGGTACCGTACACCTTGCAGGTCGAGGCGTCCCATGGCCGCGGAGCCGCGTCGCCGCCCGCGTCGGCTCGGCTGGCGATCTCCCAGTTCAACAGCTTGAGGTATTCGACCTTGGCGTGCACCCTGGCCAGATTGAGCCGCACCCATTCCCGGTCGATCACGCGCGAGCCGTCGCTTGCCTTGGTGGTGCGCGCCCACTCGGTGGTTTGCCGCAGCGCCAGCGCCAGCGGCCCGGCAGAGGTGAGCGCGACGCGTTCATGATTGAGTTGGTTGGTGATCAGTGCCCAGCCGCCGTTCTCTTGGCCGACCAGCGCGCTCGCAGGCACCCGGACGTCTTGGTAGTACGTCGCGCTGGTATCCGGGCCCGCCATGGTGTGCACCGGGGTCCAGGAGAATCCCTCGGCGTTGGTCGGCACGATGAGCATGCTGATGCCTTTATGCTTCTTGGCCGCCGGGTCGGTACGCACGGCCAGCCAGATGTAGTCGGCGTAGGCGATCAGGCTGGTCCACATCTTCTGGCCGTTGATCACGTAGTCGTCACCGTCGCGCACTGCCGTGGTGCGCAGGCTTGCCAGGTCGGTGCCGGCGCTCGGCTCGGAGTAACCGATGGAGAAGTGCAGTTCACCTGCCGCGATCTTGGGCAGGAAAAAATTCTTCTGCTCCGCGCTGCCGTAGTGCATGATCGTCGGAGCGACCGAGTTGATGGTCAGGAACGGCACCGGCGCGCCTGCGATCGCGGCTTCGTCGGTGAAGATCAGCTGATCCATGATAGGGCGGTCCTGGCCGCCGTACTCCTCGGGCCAGCCGAGTGCCAGCCAGCCGTCGTGGCCCATCTGCTGGACGACTTCGCGATAGACATTGCCTTGCCCGTACTCGCCGGTTTGTGCGCTCAGTGCCTCTCTGCGCTCGGGGGTGATGAGTCGTGCGAAGTAGTCACGCAGCTCCGCGCGCAGCTGCTCCTGTTGCGGCGTGTACGCAATGCGCATGGCAGTACCTCAGGCCTTCGTTGGATCGGGTTCTCTCGATCATTGCACATAAACTGAAACATGTTCCAGTATTGATGTCGGATTCATGCGACGGCGTCCAGACGGCTGTGATGACGCCCTGATGGCATGGATTGATTGTTAGGCTTTGGTCGCAGTGGTGATAAAGGAGTTGTCATGAAGATCAGTGTCGATCCCGACTTGTGTGAAGCGAATGGAATCTGCGTCGGAATCGCTCCCGACGTGTTCGAACTCGATGACGAGGATGTGCTGCACATCGCGAACGACGAGGTGCCGCCCGAGCGGCTCACCGACGTCGAGGATGCTGTCGCGCAGTGTCCGAAGGCGGCGCTGCGCCTGCGGTAATCGACCCTTGCTGTAATCTGGAACACGTTCTAGAGTCGGCCCGTGAGCAATGATCTGAGCCTTGCCGGCCGAGTAGCGATAGTGACCGGCGGTGGCGCCGGACTGGGGAAGGCCGAAGCGCTCGCGCTAGCAGGGGCGGGCGCTTCGGTAGTGGTCAACGATCTGGCGAATTCGGATATGGTCGCCGATACACTCGCCGAAATTCGCGCGCTGGGTGCCAAGGCGGAGTTTGTGGCGGGCAATATCGCCGAGCGGGCCACCGCCGATGCCCTGATCCGCACGGCTGAGGAGTCCTTCGGGTCGGTCGATATCGTAGTCAACAATGCGGGTATAACGCGCGACCGCATGTTGTTCAACATGTCCGACGAGGATTTCGACCAAGTGGTCGCGGTACATTTGCGCGGCCATTTCCTATTGTCACGCAATGCCGCCGCGTACTGGCGAAGCAAGTCCAAGCAGTCGGGCGCCCCGGTGTACGGGAGGTTGGTCAACACCTCATCGGAGGCGGGATTGCTCGGTCCGGAGGGACAAGCCAACTACGGTGCCGCGAAAGCGGGTATCACCGCGTTGACCCTCTCCGCCGCACGGGCGCTGTCGCGTTACGGTGTGCGTGCCAACGCGCTCGCGCCCCGGGCGCGGACCGCGATGACCGCCGCGGTGTTCAGTCCCGCTCCGGAGGGGGAGGTCGACCCGCTGTCGCCCGACCATGTGGCGCGGTTGGTCGCTTACCTCGCTTCGCCTGCGGCCGATGCGGTCAATGGGCAGTTGTTCGTTGTCCATGGGGGGATGGTGGCGCTGATGGCGGCGCCGGTTGTCGAACGCCGGTTCGATGCGGCGGACGGACACTGGTCGGTGCGAGACCTGGCCGATACGCTCGGCGGTTACTTCGCGGATCGGCCTGCTGGGCAAACTTTCTCGGCGTCTTCGCTGATCGATTTGGGGTGAGCGGTGGCGTGTGCCGCCGATGTTACGGATCAACTGTTGATCATGAGATCCCCGCTTGGTAGACATAGGGGCGGGTTATGTTGCATCTCACAAAGGCGAGATGCATTGCCTACTGAAACCTGTTCTAGTTTATAGCGCTGACAATTCAATGAATGGCACGTGAAAAGTGTGTAAATACTTCCAGTGACGCACTGAACATGTTCTAATCGTTGCGGCGGTGCGGTCACGGCGGAGTTTCGCGCCGAGGATCGTACGCGCCAGTTGAGTAAGGAGGATCGCGGATGAACGAGGTCCTCGCCACGCCATTGCGGGCCGTCGGTGGATTCTTCGAACTCACTGTCGACGTCGCGCGGTCCAGCGTGCGCAGGCCTTTCCAGCGGCGCGAGTTCATCGACCAGTCCTGGTTCATCGCGCGCGTATCCATCGTGCCGACATTGCTGGTCGCTATTCCATTCACAGTTCTGGTCAGCTTCACGCTGAACATTCTGTTGCGCGAGATCGGCGCGGCAGATCTCAGCGGTGCGGGCGCGGCATTCGGTTCGGTCACTCAAGTCGGGCCGATCGTCACCGTGCTCATCGTCGCAGGCGCCGGTGCCACCGCGATCTGTGCCGACCTCGGCGCACGCACTATTCGCGAGGAAATCGACGCGATGCGGGTGCTCGGCATCGATCCGGTGCACCGCCTCGTGGTGCCGCGCGTGCTCGCGTCCATGTTCGTCGCATTGATGCTCAACAGCTTGGTATGCACGATCGGCATCGTCGGGGGGTTCATGTTCTCGGTGTTTTTGCAGGATGTGAATCCTGGGGCTTTCGTCAATGGCATCACGCTGCTCACTCATCTGCCCGAGCTGATCATTTCCGAGGTGAAAGCGGGATTGTTCGGGCTGATCGCAGGGTTGGTCGCCTGCTATCTGGGACTGAATGTCAGGGGGGGACCCAAAAGTGTCGGTGATGCGGTGAACCAGACCGTGGTCTTTGCCTTCATGGCCTTGTTCGTGGTGAATGTTGTGGTCACCGCGGTCGGCATCAAGTTCACGGCGCGGTGACGCGATGGCTTTCGTCATCGAGTCCCGTTTCCCCCGCACCATTCGACGCCTGCGCCGGATATCGGACTCGCTCGATGCAGTGGGTAAGCAGGCGGTATTCTACGCCAACGCGCTCGGCTCTCTTCCCCGCGCGCTGTTGCATTATCGGACCGAGACGATCCGACTGATCGCGGAAATCAGCATGGGCACCGGCGCTTTGGCGGTCATCGGCGGCACGGTAGTGATCGTCGGGTTCCTCACCTTGTTCGCGGGCGGCACCATCGCGGTACAGGGCTACAGCTCGCTGGGCAATATCGGCGTCGAGGCACTCACCGGCTTTTTCGCGGCGTTCATCAACGTTCGCATCGCGGCGCCGGTGATCTCCGGCATCGGTTTGGCCGCGACTATCGGGGCGGGATCGACCGCGCAGCTAGGCGCGATGCGGGTGGCCGAGGAGATCGACGCGTTGGAGTCGATGGCGATCCGCCCGGTGCCGTACTTGATCGGCACCAGAGTGCTGGCCGGGATGATCGCGATCATCCCGCTCTACGCGCTCGCGGTGATCGCCTCATTCCTGGCGAGTCGGTTCGCCACGGTGGTGATCTACGGGCAGTCGGCAGGCGTCTACGACCACTACTTCTCCACTTTCCTCATTCCGAGTGACATCCTCTGGTCATTCGCCCAGGCGATCTTCATGGCTCTGGCGATCATGATGATCCACACCTACTACGGCTATAACGCTGTGGGCGGGCCGGTCGGCGTGGGGGTCGCGGTGGGTAACGCGGTGCGGACCTCGCTGGTCGCGGTGGTCTCGGTGACCCTGCTCATCTCGTTGGCCATCTACGGCACTTCGGGTAACTTCCATCTCTCCGGATAAGCGACATGGCGGAATCGAAGCAAACGGAAAGCCGTCTGGTGCGGGTACTGCGCGGCGGGTTCGGCCTGAAACTGGCTGGGGCGGCGATGGTGCTCCTCCTGGTCATGGTCGTGGCTGTCGCGCTGATCATGTTCGTCGGTGGATTCACCCCGACAGCTGCTGTGCTGGTGGAGGCGCCGCGTAGCGGCCTGGTCCTCGATCCGGACGCCAAGGTGAAGATGCGTGGTGTGGATATCGGCCGTGTCGCATCGGTCGACTACCGTAACGACGGCGCCGAGCTGACCTTGGCTCTCGACCCGCGGCAGCTGAAGCTGGTGCCGTCCAATGTGCACGTCGACATCAGGTCGACCACCATATTCGGTGCGAAGTACGTCAACTTCATTGTTCCCGAGAATCCTTCGCCCACTTCGTTGCGGGCCGGTGCGACCGTCACCGCGAATCGGGTGACCGTCGAGTTCAACACACTGTTCCAGCATCTTTCCGACCTGCTCTCGAAGATCGAACCGGAGAAGCTGAACGCGACGCTCTCCGCGCTGAGCACCGCATTGCAGGACCGTGGGCAGAAGCTGGGTAACCTGCTGGAGCAGGGCGATGCGTATCTGCGCGATATCAACCCGTATCTGCCTACCCTGCAAAAGGATCTGGGGAAGACCAGCGAAGTCACCAACCTCTACGCGGACACGGTCGGCGATTTATTGCACACCGTGGACAACGTTTTGGTTACCGGCAACACCTTGGTCGAAGAACAGGGCAAACTTGACAACCTGCTGATGGATCTCACCGGGCTGGCCGACACCACCGGTTCGGTGTTGCGTGAGAACGAGAGTCAGCTCGTCACAGCACTGGAACTGCTGCGTCCGACCACCGGATTGCTCGACGAGTACTCGCCCGCGCTCTTCTGCTTGATAACAGGTCTCGGCAGAGCGCTACCGATGGGTGAGGCGATATTCGGCGGTCTACAGGAAGGGGTCGCGCTGAACGCCGGATTTATGTACGGCGCCGAACCGTATACCTATCCGAGAGATCTGCCGAAGGTCAACGCGACCGGTGGCCCACGGTGCGAGGGCCTGCTGGACCGAAAGCCAGGCAGCCATGCGGATTATGTCGTCACCGATACCACGGAAGGTCGCGTATACACCCCTTCGACGACGTTGAGCATCAACGCGCCGAAGATTTTCCAGATCTTGTTCGCCGGAATGCCAGGAGTGCCACGCCCGTGAGGAACACCGCGACCACTGTCAAACTGGCCATCTTCGCTCTGGTGATGACCTTGATCTTCGCCGGCCTCGTCGTTGTCTTCGGCCAGATTCGGTTCGCTAGAGAGAACGGCTACCACGCCGTGTTCTCCAGTTCTTCTGGCATGCTGCCCGGCGCCAAGGTGCGCATCGCGGGCGTACCGGTGGGTTCGGTCACCTCGGTGAAGGTAGGCAAGGACTATCGGGCGCATGTCGAGTTCGACGTCGACCGAAAATACAAGCTGCTGAACAGCACACGCGCGGCGATCAAGTACGAGAACCTGGTCGGCGACCGTTATCTCGAACTGTTGGAGGGGCCGGGTTCGAATCAGGTACTGCCCGCGGGCGGCACCATCGGCATAGAGCAGACCGCTCCAGCACTGGATCTGGACATGCTGCTCGGCGGGTTCCGGCCATTGCTGCGTGGCTTGGACCCAGCTCAGGTGAACGATCTGACCAATGCGCTACTGCAGATTTTCCAAGGGCAGGGCGGCACACTGGTGTCGCTGCTCAACAGCGGCGGCTCGTTCGCCGAGACACTGGCGAATCGAGATGCGTTGATCGGGAGCGTGATCGAGAATCTCAACACCGTTTTGGGCACCATCGACCAGCGTGGTGACCAGTTCGCCACGACGATCGCCGAACTACAGCGCCTGATCAGCGGGCTGGCCGCGGATAAGGACCAGATCGGCGCCGCCATTCCGCGGATCGCGGGGGCCACCGGCGAGTTGACCGACCTCCTCGCTCAGGCACGACCCGATCTGCGCGGCACTATCGAACAGACCGGACGTTTGGCTACCAACCTCGACGCCGGGTCTGACACCGTTCAATGGGTGCTGGATCAGCTGCCCTCGACCTATCGCAAACTGATCCGGATCGGTTCCTACGGTTCTTTCCTCCAGTTGTATATCTGCTCGACGAACATACTGGTGGACGGCCCGGACGGGCAGACTTTGAAAGTCAACTTGCCTGGTGGACAGACCACCGGAAGGTGCGCGGACGACCGATGAACGAACAGCGATCATCCACGACCACTATCGGCATCGTCGGCCTCGTGCTCTCGGTGGCCATATCGTTGTCGGCACTGCAGTTCAGTCGGCTTCCGTTCATCCACTCCGGCGCGACATTCACCGCCTACTTCGCCGACGCGGGCGGTTTGTTGCCCGGCGACCCGGTCCAGGTCGCCGGGGTGCGGTCCGGGCAGGTCGCCAAGGTCGGTCTCGATGGCGCGAAAGTACTCGTCCGGTTCACCCTGGACGAGGCGATCGTGCTGGGCGAGCAGACCTCGGCGGCGATCAAGACCAACACGGTGCTCGGGCGCAAGTCACTGGAGGTGGCTCCGGCCGGCGCGGGCGCGCTGCGTGTCGACGACACCATTCCACTGGAGCGCACTACTTCGCCGTACTCGCTCAATGACGCATTGAGCGAGCTGACGAGCACAGTGGCGGGCCTGGACCTGGACCAGGTCGATCGGACGCTCGACACGCTCTCGGCCGCGTTCGCCGATACCCCTGCTCCGCTGCGCTCCGCGCTCGATGGCGTTACCGCGCTTTCGCGCAGTATCAACGCCCGCGATCAGGCATTGTCAGAGCTACTGAAGCGAGCGCAGAACGTCACGAAAATCCTCGCCGACCGGGGTAACCAGATCAATGCGCTGTTGCTGGACGGCAACGAGTTGCTCGGTGAGCTGGACCGTCGGCGTACCGCACTGGGGCAGCTGATCGTCCATGTCAACGGCCTCGCCAAGCAACTGTCCGGCCTGGTCGCCGACAACGAGGCGCAGTTGAAACCTGCGCTGGACAAGCTGAATGCGGTGTTGGCCCTGCTGCAGAGGAACAAGCAGAACCTCTCCGAGGCGCTGGACGGGCTCGGTCCGTTCGCCGCCGCGCTCGGCGAGCAGGTCGGCAGCGGCCCGTACTTCCAGGCATACGTGGTCAATGCGGCTAGCAAGTTACTGCAACCACTGGTGGATGCCATGGTGTGGCCGCAGCATCTGCCCGACGATCTGCGCAGCTACCTCACGCCACCCCCGTCGGTCGAACCCGCGATCCAGGAGCCGCCACGATGAGCGCGCGCGACGCTGTACGAAAACTCCCCCGCTGGGCGCTGGTGGCAGCCGGTGTGCTGGTCGTCGCGCTTGTGCTCGCCGGCGTGTGGAATGGCCTCACTCGACTCGGGACCACTACAGTCACCGCCTACTTTCCGTCCACCATCGGCGTGTACGCCGGCGACGACGTACGGGTACTCGGAGTAAAGGTCGGCAGGATCGACTCGATCGAGCCGAACAGCGACCGGGTAGAGGTGCGGATGACGATCGACCGCGGGGTCGACGTCCCCGCCGACCCGCGGGCAGTGCTCCTCGCGCCCTCGCTGGTTTCGGCCCGCTTCATCCAGCTCGCGCCCGCCTACACCGGTGGCCCGAAGCTGGTAGGCGGCGACGTGATCCCGCTCGAGCACACCGCCGTGCCGGTGGAGTGGGACGACATCAAAGCGGAACTGTCCAAGCTGTCTACCGCGCTCGGTCCGGTCGGCGACGACAAGCAGGGCTCATTCGGCCGTTTCGTCGATACCGCCGCCGACAATCTGGACGGCAACGGGCAGCGGTTCCGAGACACGCTGCGAGAGTTGTCGGCCACCCTGAGCACACTGTCGGATGGCCGTACCGACTTGTTCGGCACCGTGCGCAACCTGCAGAAGTTCGTCGAAGTGCTCTCGGCGAGCAATGAGCAGATCGTGCAGTTCGGCGGACGGCTCGCGTCAGTGTCCTCGGTGCTGGCCGATGTCTCCACTGATCTCGGCGCGGGACTGGACAATCTGGATACGGCGGTGGCCGATGTGCGTCGGTTCCTCGACAGCAGCGGCGCGGAACTGACCGAAGGCGTGCAGCGGTTGGCCGATGCCACTCAGGTGCTGGCCGATAAGCGACCGGAGTTGGAACGGGTGTTGCACGCCGGGCCGACCGCGCTGGTGAACTTCTATCAGCTCTACAAGCCCGCTCAAGGTAGCCTGACCGGCGCCATCGCGCTGAATAATTTCGCCGATCCGCTCAGTTTCCTCTGCGGTTCGGTGCAGGCGCTGGAAACCAACGACTCCAAACGCAGCGCCGATCTCTGCGCGCAGTATCTGGCCCCCGTGATCAGCTCTCTGAGTATGAATTATGTGCCGATCCTGACGAATCCGGTCAGCGGCGTGCACGCATTCCCCGATCAGCTGGTGTACACCGATCCCAGACTTGCTGGGCGGGTGGCGAGCCAGACGGCGGCGGAGTCCGGCTATGTGCCGGTGGTCGTGCCGAAAAGCCTGGCAGAACTGGCTATTCCGGAAGGAGCACGATGATGCCGACGCAGCGGATGCGCCGCACCGTCGCCGTCGCGATGGGATCGGCGCTGGTGCTAGGGGCTTCCGGTTGTCAGTGGGACGGGCTGAACTCGCTACCTCTGCCCGGCACCGAGGGCACCGCGCCGGGTTCCTACCAGGTGCGTATCCAGATGCCCAATGTGACCACGCTGACCAGGAATTCGCCGGTGCGAGTGCACGATGTGGCGGTGGGCACGGTCTCGAACATCGAGGTGGAGGACTGGCATGCGCTGGTCACCGTCACGCTGAACCCCGATGTAGAGCTGCCCGCCAACGCGGTCGCCGAGATCGGCCAGACCAGTCTGCTCGGATCCAATCATCTCGAGTTGTCCGCGCCGACCGATCAGCCTCCCGAAGGCAGGTTACGCCCCGGTGACGTCATACCGCTCGGGCGCGCCGGGGCCTACCCGACTACGGAGCAGGTGCTGTCCTCCTTGTCGGTAGTGCTCAATGGAGGCGGTATCGCCCAGTTGGAAACCATTACCCGTGAGTTGAATTCCGCGCTTACCGGGCGGGAGGACGCCATCAGGGACCTGTTGCCACAGCTGAACGACCTGACCACGAACCTGGACCGGCAGACCGGCGATATCATCAGCGCGTTGAACGGGCTGGACCGCCTGAGCGGGCAGCTGGCCCAGCAGCGCGACCTGGTAGCTGCCGCCATCGAACAGATCCATCCGGCCTTGACCGTATTGGCCGATCGTAGAGCGAACATCACGCGGGCGATCACTGCGCTCGGCGAGCTGAGTGATGTCACACAGCGGATCATCGATACCAGTGGCGCCGACTTGAAGGCCAACCTGCACAGCCTTGTCCCGGTTCTGCGGTCGCTGTCGGACACCGGCGACAACCTGACCGAGGCGCTGAAGATCGCGCTCACCTTCCCGTTCCCGCTGAAGAATCTGGATCACGCGATCAAAGGCGACTACCTGAATCTGTTCATGACAGTTGATCTCACCGGACGGCGGCTGGACTCGAACTTCCTCACCGGGACACCGCTGGGCGGACGATTCGGTGGCGTGGAGGGTGCGCTCGGTACCGTCGCACCAGAAGCCGCTGTACAGAGCGACGAGCCGGTTACCGGGCCGTTGCTGGCGCCGCCCGCGGAGAATGATCCTGTTCCTTCTATTCCCGGTCTGCCACCGATCCCCGGCCTGCCTGTCATTCCGGGATTGACCGTGCCCATACCGGACGGTACCGCGCCACAAGGGGGGCCAGGACAGTGAAACTCACTCGGTTCGTTCGTATCCAGCTGATCATTTTCTCTGTGCTGACGGTGATCGGCCTGGTGGTCATGGGCGGGGTGTATGTGAAGCTGCCCGCGATGTTCGGCATCGGGCGCTACGAAGTCACGGTGCGGCTGGCCGCGACCGGTGGTCTCTATCCGACGGCCAATGTCGCCTACCGTGGCACGAATGTCGGCGTGGTCGAGGAAGTCCGGCTCACGCCCGTCGGGGTGGATGCCAAGCTGTCGATCAACAGCGACTACAAGATCCCCTCCGATGTCGATGCCTGGGTGCGTAGCGTCTCCGCGATCGGCGAGCAGTACATCGACCTGGTGCCCGAGCAGAACCGCACTGGTGGAAACCTGTACGACGGCAGTGTGATCCCGGTAGAACGCACCAAGTTACCGCAGGACGTCGGCACGTTGCTCGATCAAGCCGACCGTTTGCTGTCCAGCGTCGCGGACACTCGGCTGCGTCAGGTCATCGACGAGGCGTTCCTGGCGTTCAATGGCGCAGGACCAGATCTGCAGCGATTCATCGATTCGGCCACGTTGCTGGTACAGGAAGCCCAGGCCAACGCCGAACCGACCAAGCAGCTGCTCGATCAGATCGGGCCACTGCTGGACACCCAGGTCCGCTCGGATGCCGCGATTCGTTCCTGGACCGCGGATCTGGCGACAGTCACCGATCAGCTGCGCGAACACGATCCGGCGCTGCGCGGCCTGCTGAGCGAAGGGCCTGCTGCCGCGCGACGGGTGACCACGCTATTCAATGAGCTGCAACCGACGTTACCGCTGCTGCTGGCGAATCTGGTCAGCGTCGGTCAGGTGGGAGTCACGTACCATGCCGGACTCGAGCAGACCTTGGTGGTCTACCCGCCGCTGGTCGCCGCGCTGCTCACCGCGATCCGAGGTCCGCTCGAGTACGGTGCCATCACCGACTTCATGACGTTGACCAACGATCCGCCCGCGTGCACCACCGGCTTTCTCCCACCAGACCAGCGCCGCTCGCCCGCCGAGACCAATCCCATGGCCACGCCGCCCGGGCTGTACTGCAAAGTGCCCCAGAACGCGCCCGAGGCGGTGCGCGGTATCCGTAACACTCCGTGTGCCGAAGTGCCTGGTATGCGCGCCCCGACGCCGGAACTGTGCCGGAGCGGGTATGTTCCGGTAGGCGACAATCCACCGTTCGGCCCGCCGCGGCCGGCCTCCGCACGGGCATACGACCCGATCACCGGTGTGTACATCGGACCAGATGGACGTACATACCGACAGGGAGATATCGGACCGGATGGTTCGGGTACGGTACCACCGAGCTGGCAGGCGATGCTCGAGGAGCAGCCATGATGAGTGACAGTGAGAAAACGGGTCGTTCCGGGCGGAGACGCGCGGTCCGCTCGGCCGGGCCCCCTGTTGGGAGTGTCGAGGCTCCGACCACCGATGACACGAAGACCGTGATCCCTCCGGATTCCTCGGCCCGCGCTGTAGCCGGTGATGTCGAAATCGACGGTGCTGTCGGGAATCCGGCAGCTGCGAAGGTGACCCTGGAGAAGAAGATTGCCGAGAAGACGACTCTCGGGAAGGAGATCGTCGAAGAACGGAGTCGAGGTCTCTCGCATGTTTTCGTCCTGGTCTCCTGCGCGTTGCTCGCTATCGTATTGGTGTGTGGGGCCGCCCTCTCGGTATTCGTGATGCGGTCGACGCATCTGCGCGATGAGCGCCGCGCCGAATATGTGCAGACTGCTCGGCAGGCGGTCATCAACCTCACCACCATCAGTGCCGATTCGGCCAAGGAAGACATCGACCGTGTCCTTTCCTTGGCATCGGGAGATTTCAAGTCTCAGTTCGGCAGTCTGGCCGACCCGTTCGCCAATGTCGTGCAGGTGGCCAAGGTGAACTCCACCGGCCAGATTACGGAGACCGCGTTGGAGAGTGACGACGACCATTCCGGGCGTGTGCTCGTCGCCGCCAGACAGTCGCTCACCAATGCGGGCATGGAAGGGCAGCAGACGAGGCTTTTCCGGTTTCGGGTCACCGTCTCCCGCGGCGATTCCGGTATGACCGTGACCAACATGGAGTTCGTGCCATGACCGGAATCCGAGGCAGGATCACGTTCATGATCCTCGGCGTCGTGCTCGTCGTTACAGCGATCATCGGCGGTGTCAACGGCTACCGATACTGGGAAGACCGACAGACCGAGCAGGCGCGTATAGACGCGGTCGCGGCGGCAGGTCGCACTGTCGCGGCCCTGTTCACCTACAGTCCCAAGACTGTCGACACCACGCTGCGGAAGGAGGCCGACAACCTCACCAGCGACTATCGCCAGAGTTATCTGGAGGTGATCGACAAGCAAGTCGCGCCATCGGTCAAAGAGAAGCAGTTCTCCGTCACCGCTACTACGCAAGCGGGCGGCGTTATCTCCGCCGACCGCTCGCACGCTGTGGTCCTGCTGTTCCTTGATAGGGTGTTCATCAGCAAGGACACCCCGAAAGGCAAAACCACCGGCACCCGGTTGCGAGTGACCATGTCGAAAGAGGACTCGCGCTGGTTGGTCGCATCGATCGGCACGGTCTGAGCGTCGCTGGGCACCGCGGTCGAGGCTAGGCAGAATCCGCAGGCATGCGCCGTGGCAACCGGACGGTGAACGCCGTTCCTGTCTCGGGCATGCTCCGTACTTCGACTTCGCCGCCGTGCGCATGCACCAAGGCCTGCACGATGGACAGGCCGAGGCCGGTACCACCGCTGGCACGGGCACGGGAAGTGTCGGTTCGGTAGAAGCGTTCGAAGACGCGTTCGGCCTCTTCCGGTGGCAGGCCGGGCCCGGTATCGGCCACCTCGAGCAGAACGTGCTCGGGGGCGGGAGTCACCGACACTGTTACCGCGGCGCCGGGTGCGGTGTGGGTGACGGCGTTATTCAACAGATTGGTCAGAACCTGTCGCAGCCGCGCCTCGTCGCCGACCACCTCCAGTGTTCCCTCGCCTGCCGCGATCTTCAGTTCGATGGTGCGTATCGGCCCGTCGGTGTGCCTGGCGGCGACTACCGTGCGCGCGTTGTGCACTGCTTCGCTGGCGACCGTGAGCAGATCTACCGGACCTGATTCCAATGGGCGCTGGGCATCCAATCGTGCGAGCATCAGCAGATCTTCGACCAGTAGGCCCATCCGCCGGGATTCGTGCTCGATGCGGTCCATGAACATGCCCGGATCGGTGGTGGCGCCTTGCCGGTACAGCTCGGCGAACCCACGGATCGCTGTCAGCGGGGTACGTAGTTCGTGACTGGCGTCGGCGACGAATCGCCGCATCCGCTCCTCGGATCGCCGGGCAGCTTCTTCGGACGCCGCGGTTGCGGTGAACGCGCGCTGGATTTGGGTCAGCATGCCGTTCAGGGACCGCGACAGTCGATCGACCTCGGTATCGGTGCCATGGAACGGCACTCGGCGGTACAGATCGCCTCGAGCGATCGCCGCGGCGGTGTTCTCGACCCGGCGCAGCGGTCGTAGGCTACGCCGCACCACGAAGTACGCGATCACTGCCAGCGCGGCGAGGATGAGCCCCCCGACGACCAGTTGCAGCAGCACTAGCCGGTGTATGGTGTCGATGTTCTGCGTGAGCGGCAGCGCCACGGTGATTACGCCGCCTGGGGTATCTGCCGCGAGAACCCGCCACTGGGTGGGTGCCTCGTTCACCGATCCGACAGTGAACGGGCCCTCTGGCGGTATTCGCGGCAGATCTGGCTGGGCGTCTACCCCGAACGCTGGGATGATGAACGCGCGTCCCCCAGTCCACTGCGTGCTCACATAGAACTGGCTCGGCGCATGGCGCGGGTCTGGCGGCAGTATCGACGGCGATGACCAGCGCCGGGACCACTCAGCCGCGCCTGTGCGCAACTGTTGGTCGATACGGTTGGTCAATTGCTGCTCCACACCGGAGGTGACCACCATATCGGAGATGGACAAACCCAGTCCTGCGGTGAGCACCAGCACAATCATCAGTGTTACGCGCAGCGGGATGGCAGAGAGCGCGCTGGAGGCTTTCGCGCGCGCTGTCGCGAGCCGGCTCCGGCTCACGGACCGCTCGGGCGATTGTGCTGTGGCGCGCGCATGACGTAGCCGACTCCGCGTAGGGTGTGGATCAGCCGGGTGTCGCCGGTGTCGACCTTCTTGCGTAAATAGGAGACATAGGTTTCCACTACGCCGACCTCGCCACCGAAGTCGTAGCGCCACACGTGGTCGAGGATACGTGGCTTGCTCAGCACCGTGCCCGCGTTGACCATGAAATAGCGCAGCAGCGTGAATTCGGTAGGGGAGAGGGCAACCGGCTCGCCCGCTTTCCAGACTTCATGGGTATCGTCATCGAGTTCGATGTCTTCGAAACGAATGCGTGAACTCTCTCGCTGTGGCGAGGAATGCCCCGCCCGGCGCAGGATGACGCGCAGCCGAGCCACCACCTCTTCCAGACTGAACGGTTTGGTGACGTAGTCATCGGCGCCGAGGGTGAGGCCGGCGATTTTGTCCTGCACTTCGTCGCGCGCGGTCAAGAACAGCACTGGCGCGTCGATGGCGTCGGCACGTAGCCTGCGCAGCAGACCGAAGCCGTCCATGCCCGGCATCATCACATCCACGATGAGCGCCTGCGGGTGGAAGGTGCGCGCCTTGTCCAGCGCTCGGGCGCCATCGTCCGCTGTGTCCACCTCGAAGCCTTGATAGCGCAGGCTCATCGCGAGCAGTTCCACAATCATCGGCTCATCGTCGACCACCAGCACTCTGGCCTCGGGTTCCTGCGGCACAGGCGCACCACTCATTACGTCATCATTCGATATCAGGCTGTGACCTTCCTGGTCCCCAGCTGGGTGGTTGCTGTGAATGCGGGCTCAGTGCGGCTCGCGAGGTTCCGGGTAGATGTTGTCGCCTGCCAGCAGTGCGCTGCCCGCGACCTGTCCCTGTGCCAGCGCGTCCAAGAACGAGCGCGCCCAGCGGTCCACATCGTGGGTCAGCACCTGGCGGCGCAGTGCGCGCATCCGTCTACGCTTGGCCTCCCTGTCGTCTTCCAGCGCACCGAGAATGGCGTCCTTCACATTGTCCAGGTCGTGTGGGTTGCACAAGTAAGCCTGACGCAATTCAGCTGCGGCACCGGTGAATTCGCTTAGAACCAAGGCGCCGTTGAGGCCGCTGTGGCAGGCGATGTACTCCTTGGCGACCAGGTTCATGCCATCGCGCAACGGCGTCACCAGCATGACGTTGGCGGCTACGAAGAAGGCGATCAGGTCCTCGCGGGGGATCGGTCGGTGCAGATAGTGCACCACAGGATGGCCGACCCTGGCGAATTCGCCGTTGATCCGGCCGACCTGGCGCTCGATGTCACCACGCATCTGGATATAGCTTTCGACCCGCTCACGGCTGGGGGTGGCCAGCTGGATCATGACGGTGTCAGCCGGATCGACCCGGCCCTCGCAGAGGAGTTCCTCCAGCGCGTTGAGTCGGGTATCGATGCCCTTGGTGTAGTCCAGCCGATCCACGCCGAGCAGGATGTTCTTCGGGTTGCCCAGTTCCGCTTTGATCGTGGCGGCGCGCTCGCGTATCGCCCTGCGCCGGGAGTGCTCGTCGAGTTCGGCTGAGGCTATCGAGATCGGGAAAGCGCCGACCCGCACCGTGCGGAACCCGACCTGAACGACGCCGAGCTTGGAGCGCACGCCGACTGTGCCGCGCGAGGTAGGCTGCCCGGCCAGCCTACGGGCCAGGTAGAGGAAATTCTGCGCGCCCCCGGACAGATGGAAACCGATCAGGTCGGCACCGAGCAAGCCCTCGACGATTTCGGTACGCCACGGCATCTGCATGAACAGTTCGACCGGTGGGAACGGGATGTGCAGGAAGAACCCGATGGTCAGGTCCGGGCGCAACATGCGTAGCATCTTGGGCACCAGCTGGAGCTGGTAGTCCTGCACCCATACGGTCGCTCCGGCTGCGGCGACCTTGGCGGTGGCCTCGGCGAAACGTCGATTCACCGTGACGTAGGCGCTCCACCACTTGCGATCGTAGACCGGCCGGACGATCACGTCGTGGTAGAGCGGCCACAGCGTGCCGTTGGAGAAGCCCTCGTAGTAGTCCGACACTTCCTGTGCCGATAGTGGGACCGGATGCAGTTCGAGGTCGTCTTCGATAATCGGATCCACCTCGACGTCGGGAACCCCCGCCCAGCCGACCCACGCGCCCTTGTTGCTGCGCAACACCGGTTCCAATGCGGTCACCAGGCCACCGGGGCTGCGTTTCCATCGGGTGGTGCCATCGGCCAGCCGCTCCAGGTCGACCGGAAGCCGATTGGCGACGACGACGAAACCGGAGCCCGCCCCGGAGCTTGTGGTGCCTAGAGCGGTGGCGACGGTCGAGGTGCCGACGGCCTGCTCGGCGTTGTCGGGCGAGTTCATCTGGTCCACTCACGCATCCTTCGCGTGTCGCTGCATCCCGGTGGAGTCGTGTTCGATGCCGCGGGACTATTCGACTCGGGCGTTGCTCGGTCCGATCCCCAGCATGGACAACAACATCCGGCATTCGTCGGCGTCTTCGGCATAGGCCGCGACCACTCGCTGCGCTTGGCGAGCAGTCTCGTCGGCGAGCGGTTCCAGATCATCGTCCGCGATATCGTTCGCGCTGCCCTTCGCGGCCATTGTCAAGTCCTCCCGGCTCAGTGCGCTCGTACGTGTCGGTGCGCTCATGTGTGAGAAAATCAATAGTATGCGACGCTGGGGGGTGCGTCTGCCTGGGCGCCTGCCGCCGCACGGTCGTATCGTCGAGTCCCCCTGGACGATGCCCCGCTCCGCGGTGCCTATACCTTGGGAGTGCAGCACGAACTCTATGGAAGGGTCGATATGCCGCTGGCCACAGTGAACGGGATTTCCCTCAATTACCAGGTGAAGGGCGATCGTGCCAGAGGTACCGATGTCAAGGGCTCCGCACCGCTCGTGATCATGATCATGGGCACAGGAAGCCCAGGCCGGGTGTGGGAGCTGCACCAGGTTCCGGCGCTGGTCGAGGCCGGCTACCGAGTGTGCACATTCGACAACCGTGGGATCGCGCCATCCTTCGAGGCCGCTTCCGGTATGACCGTAGACGAGCTGGTCGCCGATACCGCAGCCCTGATCGAGTTTCTCGACGAGGGGCCTGCGTTGGTGGTCGGCACCTCGATGGGTGCGAGAGTGGCGCAGGAGCTGGCCCTGGCCCGTCCCGGTTTGGTGCGCAAAGCGGTGTTCATGGCGGGGCATGGGCGGCTCGACCAGTTCCAGAAGACGCTCTCGCTCGGCGAGCACGAGCTGGACTCGAATGGCGTGCGACTGCCGCCGAAGTATGAGGCCGCGCTCGCCGCGGTGATGAACCTCTCGCCTGCGACCATGGCCGACTCGAATGCCGCCAGAGACTGGCTCGATCTGTTCGAATTCACCGGCGGACCGGTCTCACCCGGCATCCGGGCGCAGCGTAGGATGGAACACGATTTCGACCGTATGCAAGCGTACCGGGCGATTCGCGTGCCATGCCTTGCCGTCGGATTCGCCGACGACCGGATGATTCCACCGTACTTGTCCAGGGAGCTCGCCGAGGTCATTCCTGGAGCGCGGTATCATGAAGTGCCAGATGCCGGGCATTACGGATACTTAGAACGACCGGAGGCAGTCAACAAGATTCTGTTGGACTTCTTCGCAAGCTGACTATGTGTCAGAGGGAGATTACGGGCCGGGTAACCGCCCAAGCGTAACGTCTCGCTTGCTAGTGTCGAAATAATGCTCGTGCTCTCTCGGTGTTCGTGGTTCGTAGCAACCCGGCGCCAAGGGAGCCAGGAGTGATCCAGTACGTAGCTCCAGTATCCAGTGAGGTGAAATTGAGCACCAACCCCTTCGATGATGAAGACGGCCGTTTTTTCGTCTTGGTCAACGACGAAGAACAGCATTCGCTGTGGCCTGCCTTCGCAGAGGTTCCAGCCGGATGGCGAGTCGTGTTCGGTGAGGACAGTCGCGCCGCCTGTGTCGAGTACGTGGAGAAGAACTGGACCGATATGCGTCCGAAGAGCTTGCGTGACGCTATGGCCGCGGACGAAGCGGCCAGGCAGGGCGCCCAGTCCTGATCAGCGGTAGTCGATACCGCGCCGGGACGATATGATCGACCGCCACTGCGTGACATCGGAACCCGGTGTCACGCAGCTGGCGCGTCCGGCTATGATGGCAACCGCCTCTGCGCCTCCTTAGCTCAGTGGTAGAGCACTCGCCTTGTAAGCGAGCGGTCGTCAGTTCGATCCTGACAGGGGGCTCTCAGGGAAGCGGCTCCTGACCTAGGGAATCCCTAGGTCAGGAGCCGCTTTTCGTTTCACTACCATGTCGGCGCGCTCACGCTTGATACGTCTGAACTAGTGTGCATCAGTCTGCCGAAGGCTACAGTGTTAGCCTACAGTCGATCGAGGGGTGCGTATGGAGCAGCGAGATGGGTTGTGGCACGAGTTCGTTGAAGTAACCGCCGAGAACCAGGCCGACCTGATCAAGCGGGTCGCAGCCGTCAAGCGCGTACTGAAAAAGATGGGAGCCGAGCCGCCGAAGCCGCGCCGTGCCCGCGGCGAGGGAACTCTGTTCAAACGCAGCAGTGACGGTATGTGGGTTGGGCAGATCGATCTTCCGCGTAGTCCGGGCAGGGTGCGCCGTAAATCCAAGCCGGTCTATTCCAAAGATCGAGCGACTGTGATCAAGAAGCTCGAAGAACTCAAAAGCAATACCAAGAGGGGCATTGAGCAGGTCGACCAGCGGCTCACTTTGGAGGCATATCTGAAAGTGTGGATCGAGGAGGTCGCCAAACCCCGAATGCGCCCCGGTCCCTGGGTTGGTTATCGCTCGACCATTAACACGCGCATTGTTCCTTCGATTGGTGACAGGCGTCTCGCCAAGCTCGGTGCCGAAGACGTTCGGTTCATGCACCGCTGGATTCTTGGTGCCACTTATACGCGCGGAGGTAGGGAGAAGCCCTACACGACCCGCTCTGTCGAAGAAGCGCACAACGTGCTGTCGGCCGCTTTGTCGGATGCCGTTGCCGAGGGCAAGGCGCATCGGAATGTGTGCGAGCTGGTGAAGAAGCCGAAAGTTGTCAGCGAGACGCACGGCACGCTTACTGCGGCGCAGGCGCGCGAGGTTTTGCTCGCCGCACTGGGCGCCAAAGATGCGATGGTCACCCGGTGGGCGGCTGGCCTAATGCTCGGCGGTCGACAGGGCGAGCTGTTGGGGCTGGAATGGGATCGCGTCGACTTGGATCGGGGTGTGATCGACTTGGCGTGGCAGCTGGATTGGCTGCCACTGAAGAAGGGGTTCGCATCCGATGACCCGAACCGCTTCGACGTCCGAGCGGGGTTCGAGCATCGCCCGATATGGAAAGGGGCCGCGCTGACTCGCCCCAAGACATCGACCTCACAGCGCGTGATCCCCATCCCCGAACCCCTCGCGGCGATTCTGACCGTCCATCGTGACCGCATGCCACCGAACCAGTGGGGGCTCGTCTGGGTCACTATTCCTGGAGAAAAGTCTCGCTACAAGGGTTTGAAGCCAGTGTCGGACGAGGAGGACCGTACGGGCTGGAAGGCTGCACAGAAGAGGGCTGGTATCAACAAGCCGGTAGATGTGCATGCTATGCGCGGCACGACCGCGACATTGTTGATGGAGGCCGGGGTGGATGCCCGTGTTATTCAGGCAATCCTCGGGCACGCGAGCGTGGTAACCACGCGCGGGTACCAGCACGTGGACCTCGAAATAGCGCGCAGGTCGCTCGGCAATCTCGATGCACTGTTGGAAATCCAGTCCAGCTAGAACATGTTGCTGTTATTGTCGACTGGCGACTCAAACTTGCCGAGTCGCAGCCGAATTGCTTTTCGGGAGGGACTGTTTCATGCCGTACGTGACCACCGATGATGGAGCCAAGGTCCACTATCTCGACACCGGTGGTGAAGGCCCTGCCGTGGTGCTGATGCACGGCATATTCATGGACGCCGACATGTGGGCACCGCAGGCGCAATCTCTGGCACCGGACTATCGCGTGATCTCCATCGACGCCCGTGGCCACGGCCTTACCGAGGACCCGGGCGTCCCGTTCGATTACTGGCGCCTGGCGTGGGACTGCTGGGCGGTTGTCAACGAACTCGAGATCGATCAGATCGTTGCCGGTGGCCTATTCCAGGGTGGATGGATCGCACTCCGGATGGCTCTACAGTATCCGCGGCGGGTACGTGGCCTGATTCTGGTCGGCTCCAGGGCGGATGCCTATGACCCGGAAGAGCGGGCCATGTACGAGCAGATCATCATGGACACTTGGATTCTCGGCGATGCGCCGATTGAGGCTGTCGCGCGGCCTATAGCGGTGCAGATGATCGGCGGTGATCGCGAGGATCACCGGCGTTTCTGGCTGGACAAGTGGATTGCCAGCGACCGTCGCCGCCTGCGATTGGCCGGGCGTTGCCTGATGGACCGTGAAGGTATCGAGCACATGATCAGCGATATCACTGTGCCCGCGTTGTTGATACACGGCAGCGGTGATCAGGTTTTCACCCGATCTCGCACCGAAGATCTGGCGCGGCAGTTGGGCGGTCCGACTCAGGTGGAAACAATCCAGGCGGTTACTGCCGCTCACGCGGTGACCTGGACTCACTCCGAGCTGACCGATCCGCTGATTCGGGAATTCATCGACGAACTACCGGTCTAGCCCTCGTCTTGGTGCGCAGGGAGCCCGACCGATAGCAGGCTCGTCGACGAGGTAGGGATCAGTATCTCGCGGATGACGGTTATCGCTTCCTCGGACGGTGACCAGATGTACCGATTTTTGTCCGGACGATGGGTGTAGACGACCCCGGAATCCCAGATCTGGCGGAATTCCGGGTGAGGCATTAACGAGCTGATCACGTCGGCAGTACCACCGCGCCCAGGGGATGCGACGACGAAGTGTCGGAGCAATCCGACGATGATGGTCAATTCTACGGGCCGGTCCGGCAGTACCAGTTTGGCGCGGCTGTCATGGATCAGCCAATGCGGCAGTGTTTCTGCGTCGCATAGTCCCGGCATCAACTCTCGGGATCGGTCGGTCGCCGCTGTGACTTGCCAGTTAACGAGCCATGCCGCAGGGAGCGGCGATAGCTTGGTGAGTAGAGTGCCGATATCATCAGCGCCGATAACCTCTTTCGAATCGGCGGTGGAGCGACCTGTGAGTGCCCACCAGTGCGCCCGCTCATGGTGGTTGTTGCACAACGCATTTGCTAGATATTCGAGATATTTTGCTTGGTAGTCGATCTCGGCACCCTGTTCGATCCTTTGGATCTTCTTCACGTTGATATCGAGTAGGCCCGCAACCTCGTCTTGAGTCCAGCCACGTCGATTCCGAAGCTGTTTGGCGTAAGTGCTCAGTGTCGGGAGGTCAAACCCAGCTCTCATCTAGCAACCTTCTCGTCCACGCGACTACCCTCTTTTTGGGTAGCGATTTTAGCGCTACCCAAAAAGAGGGTAGTTCAAAAACAGCTACCCCCCTTGATTTTTAGGCAAACTTGTTGTTTGGATATTGTTCACGGGAACGGCCTGCAACTATGCCGCATCGACATAATTCATTGCGGCGAAAGTCGCTCTCGGGAAGCGTTGCCGATCACCAGCCCGTAATGCGCTGCAGCCAGCCGTGCGCCAGCGTGGTCGGGATGGGTCGAAGAAAGAGCTTGATGAAGGTTCCGCAGCGGTAAGAGAACACCGGGCTACATGGAGAGGTTGGTCGTGAAGCAGGGGATTCGGTCGATTAAGTCACTACCACCCGGTGGCAATCAGCAAGGTGTTGCGTTCCGCGACCCGGATGAGTTGCTGGCAGCATTGGCCTATGCAGATCTTGAGCAGTTGCATCGAGATCGCGGTGTCGATCTGCAGCGGGAGGTCGACAGGCGCGATTGGCGTACTGCGTCGGTGTCGGCGCTGATCGTTGCAGCCGACTGGCTGGGTGCCGAGGTGCCCGAAGTCATGTTTCATCGGCTGACCTGAGTGGCATCAGGCCCTAGCGCCCTCAGCCCGAGCTGACTCAACGGCCTGGGTGATGAGGTCACCTATCTCGATGCCTAACGCCTCACACAGTGGGGCCAGTTGATCCACTCGCGGTGACAGGCTGCCCGCCTCCAGCCGGTAGATCGTTGCAGGTGAGATTCCCGCCAGCTCGGCCAAGCTGGCCTGGCTCAGCCGTCTCTCATTGCGCAGTCCGCGCAACTTGTTGCCTATGGCCCTATCCACGGCGGCTGTATCCATTGGGTCATTCTCTCGTCAATCCTGACGAAAAATCAATGCACAAGCGGTCTGCTTCGGCGAGGTCTGGGTGGGGCGAACCCCGACACACTATTCTAAACTGATTGAAACTACGTCAGAACTGACTATAAGATCGTCAGCATGGAAGAGAGACTGGTGGCTGCGGTCACTTCTGCGATGGAGCGTGCCGGGATCGGTGTCAGGCACCTAGCCGAGCGAGCAGGGCTCGGCCCTCGGAAGTTAGCGCGGCGACTGAAACGCCCAGGTTCATTCCGTGTGTTTGAACTGCTCCGCATCACCGAAGCGACCGGCGTAGAGATAGGCGAGCTGTTTCCCCATCGAGGGGGGCGATCGTGAAACACGTCGACAACGGACCGCAACCGGCGTGCCCTAAGTGCGGCTGGTTGCGCAACGGGGCGGCGGTCGTGAAACACGTCGACGACGGACCGCAACCGGAGCAGATCAGCTACAGCGTCAAGGCTGCGAGCATTGCCACCGGGATGAGTGACTACACCATCCGTCGCCTGGTGCGCGAGGGCAAGCTCGCCGCCCGCTACCTCGGCGCAACAGTGTTGATCGACGCTGCCGATCTCAAGCGCGTCTATGGATCCCTCCCCAGCGAGAAGCAGGTCGAGCGCGAGTGTGCAGCTACGCGGAGGTGGGCATGAGCAGCCCTCTCGGAGTTGTCCGATACGGCGACGGCAGTGTCGCCACTGAGGATGAGTGTGCCGCGAATCGCGGTGTGGCATGAACGTCCTGCTCGCGATCGTGCTACTCGGTGCGTTCGGTGTCGGTGTGCTGGCTGCCCTTGTCGCCTCCGGCATGTGGAAGGGGTGAGGCTGATGCCCTCAGCTCTGCTCATCGCGAGAGCTCGGCTCGCGCGGCCGGGTAGCTGGCTCGGTCTGTTGTGTGATCTGGCGCTCGTCGTCGCTGTGCTGCTGCTCGGTGTCGCAGTGTTCGCATCCCTGGCTGGGTTGCGGTGATGATTCCGACCAGCGAAACCGCAGGCACGCCAGGCGAACTCGCCGAAATGCTGGATGCGTGGCTGTCCGCGCGGGTGGTGAAGGCGCTGTTCGCCGATGACCACGACAGTGCGCGTCACCTGCTGGAGGCGTGCGTACCCGCCGCGCTCGTCTCGCTGCTGCTCGGACAGCGTCAGCAGTTGCTCGATGCCAGACGTCCCCCGATGGCCGGGGGATCGTGACGCCGGGCCGGCGGTGTGATGGCCCGCTGGTCCGGCGGCACGCCAGTCAATCCAACCCAATGCTGCGGCCCGAGCGGCAGGGACTCGCTCGGGATCGCGGCGCGGGGAACTCTACCCGAAAGGACATCGCCGTATGTCGATCTCACAGCTGTGTATTGAGGATCAGACCGTCGATGGTAAGCGGATCGCTGTCGAGCCCCTGGTCGTCGACGGTAAGCGGATCGCTGTCGAGTGGGGCGACAGTATCGCCGGGTTTCGGATCGTACTCGGCGACGCTGGCCGACTGTATCTGACCGAGCGCGATCTACGGACCCTGCACCGGCTCGTCGGTGAGCGCTTGGGGGCGTACGGGCAGGTCATTGTCGAGCCTGCCGACGCTGCTGTCGAGCGCGAGCAGCTTCTCGCCGAGCTCGCCGCTCTCCGTATCAGGCTGGGGGATGCCCTGGCGAGTGCTGACAGGGATAGGGCGTTGATCGGCAGATACGAGCGGCTGATCGACGGGTTGCGTCAAAAGCTCGAGGCCGAGACCTCCTACGACGCCGCCGAGCGTGAGCGGCATGTCGCTGAAATCGCGCGTCTGCGTGCTGAGTTAGAGGTCGCGCGGGCGAAGGCCGATATCGACGCCGCGGTGATCGCCAACTACCAGCGGCGGGTCGCCACCCTGCGGGTGGACGCGGATGCGGCGGGCGGTGCCGAGTGACCATCGCCCTCTGCAATGCGGTGCTGTATCTCGCCCTGATTCCGGCGGCGGTGTATCTGACGATGTCCGTGCTCGACTATGAGCTCTCGGTGCGGCGCACCCACTACTTCGACGACGGGGACCTCGAGGACGAGCTGCCTGCCGATGATCCCGGTGATGTGTGGGATCGCGCCCGTGATCGCTGGGTTGACCAGCGGGCGGGGGTGGTGTGATGGCCGAGGATGTCGCTCTGGATGCGATCAAGGTCCATCCGCCCGATCCGGAGATGGAGCAGGCCGCGCGCTTGGAGGTGGCTCGACGCGCCACCGGCGTCGAGGACGCGGCGCGGTTGCTGGCGATGCTCGGCCTCGATGGTGTGCCGCCTCGCAAGGTGCGCGACAGCCACCGCTATTGGCCGTCCGACCTGGGTAAGACCGTGCGGGATCGGTGCCTGGAGTGTGATGTCGAGATGGCGACCCATCCGGAGGGTCGGCAGAAGCGGCGCGGCAGCAATGAGTTGTGTGATCGGTGTTATCAGCGGCAGCGGCGCGTGGAGGAGGCCGGCGGTCCCGCCCCGGAGCGGCAGCAGATCGACGAGGCGTTGGTGTCGGTGTTGCGGTCCCCGGCCTGGATGGATCGCGGCTCGTGCCGGGAGGCTGCCGATCCTGAGCTGTGGTATCCGGTCAGTCGCAGTGCCAAGGCTGGTAGAGAGGCCCGCGAGATCTGCTACCGGTGTCCGGTCCTCGACGAGTGTGGTGCGCACGCGGTCGCAGGCAACATCGGCCACGGTATCTGGGCAGGCCAGCGGCTCGACAACCGTGACGAGCGGGACATGCTCCGGTTGTGGCACGGCGCGCCGGTCCCGACTCGGAAGACGAAGGAATCGGTGGAGCGTGTCTGCGTTGTGTGTGGCGGGCGGTTCGTCGGCCGTCCGGGGCATATGCAGTGTCGTGCTTGCCAGCTCGGGTTGGTGTGCGCTGATGCCGCGCGTGAGCACATCGTGCGCCTGCGCGGTCAGGGGATGCGGGTGCGCGATATCTATGCTGCGGCCGGACTCGGTCGGAACACGCTCACGCGGATCACATCTGGTGCGCAAACGCGTATCAATGCCGAGACCAACCGGCGCATCCTCGCTGTCACCGCCGCCGATCTGGAGGTGACGGCATGAGCGACGCGACTGCCGCGCCGCGTGAGCCGGGCCTGTATGAGGGTGTGCCCGAGCGGGTGTATCACGGCGACCGTAACTCGATCTCGTCGACGCAGGCGCGGCGCTTCCTCGAGGTGACACCACGTCGCTGGCGGTACGAGCGTGACCACCCGAAGCCGCCGAGTGAGGAGATGGAATTCGGTACCGCTGTGCACACGCTCGTGCTCGGTACTGGTGTCCCTTTGGTGGATACCGGGTTTCAGAAGTGGCAGTCCAACGACGCCAAGGCGCGGGTTGCTGAGATCCGCGCTGCGGGCGGTGTCCCGATGCGGCCGAAGGACTTCGACCGCGCTCATGCTGCTGCCGAGCGGGTGCTGACGCACCCGTATGCGGTGTCACTGCTGTCTTCGGGGCAGCCGGAGTTGTCGGCGTGGGCACGCGACCTCGAGACCGGGGTGATGATGCGTGCTCGCCCCGACTGGATGCACTGGACCGGTGAGACGAGTGCGGTCGTCGGGGATCTGAAGACCTCGAGCGAATCCAGTCCCGCCGAATTTTGTTGGAGTGTAGCTAAGTACGGCTACCACCGGCAGCAAGCCTGGTATCAGTCCGTGCTTGAGCTGCTCGGCATCGTCACCGAGTTCGTGTTCGTCGTCGTCTGTGTCGACCCACCGCACGAGGTGTACATCGTCGAGCTCGCCGCACGCGCGGTTGACCTGGGTGCGCGCGATAACCGGCGTGCGCTGGATCGCTATGCCGAGTGCTTGCTCACTGGCGCTTGGCCGTCGCATCTCGACGGCATCCATCACATCGACCTGCCCGAGAAGACCTACCGCCAGGAGGAATACGCATGACCGCTGAACTCGAACCTGCCACCGGCGGGTTCTCGATGCCGCTGCCCGCGCCGGGTACACCTGCTGCGGCGATGGACATGCTGCGCGCGCACGCCGCGATGATGCAGGAAGCCAACCAGTTGGCGAAGGCGATGGTGCGCACACAAATGGTGCCCAACATCTACCGCAGCAAACCCGACGACGCGACCGCGGCGATCCTTTACGGGCTCGAGCTGGGGCTGTCGCCGATCCAGTCGTTGCAGCAGGTGATCGCGGTGCACGGCAAGCCGACCGTCGAGGGCCGCACGATGGTCGCGATGCTCAAGGCCAAGGGCTACCGGTTCAAGGTGCACGAGAACACCGACACCCGAGCCACGATCCAGGGTTGGTCTCCTGACGGTGCCGAAGACGAGACCGTCACCTGGACGATCGAGGACGCCTACAAAGCCGAGTTCGTTCCGATCATGGACGACGAGACCGGTGACTGGCGCAAGAACGACAACGGCAAGCTCAAAGGCAATATGAAGTATCTGACGCAGCCGCGTCAGATGTTGTACGCCAAGGCTGCCGGGGAACTGTGCCGCCACCTCGCACCTGATGCGCTGCTCGGGATCGCCTACACCCACGAGGACGTGGAGTCCGAACCGACTCCAGCGCCGGTGCACGTCACCTCCGAGCGGGTCACCGTCGCCGAGGTTCTCGACGACACCGGCGACACGCAGACGGGTCCGCGCGTTCAACAGTGGCAGCCGCCGGCCGAGCAGGACGAGCACGACGAAAGTTCTATCGACCGAGTAAGTGCCCCTGCGGCGGAAAACCCTGAAACTGATTCCGACACCGCCTCAGATTCGAGCGCAAAACCGGAAAACACCGAGGTAGACGCCTCGCCGGTCGATGCGGAACCAGCCGCGAAGAAGGCAAGCCGTACCCAGTTGCAACAGGTTTCGACCGGCCTCGACGAACTGCGGGTAACCCGCCCCGCCGACAAGCGCGCCTTCCTCGGCGAGTTCTTCAAACGCCCCTTCGCCCGCGCCGACGACCTCACTGCCGACGAGGCCGACGAGGTGCTCGCCGAGCTGCAGCGCATGGCTGCCGACCTCGCCCAGGGCGACAACCAGACCACCATCGAAGGAGCCGAGCAGTGACCGCGCCCATTTGCTTTATCGACACCGAGACCGATGGTGTGCATCCCGGCCGAAAAGTATGGGAAGCGGCCATGATTCGCCGCGACGACAGCGGAGAGCATCGGGTGCAGTTCTTCGTCGACATCGACCTGGACACGGCCGACCCGTTCGGTCTCAAGGTCGGTCGGTTCTACGATCGCCACCCCTACGGCCGGTATCTCGCAGGCACCATCCCGGACATCGTTTTCGGCATCAAGGAAGACGGCGATCTCCTAGGCACCCGCGCCGCCGCCGAGATCATCGCCCGCTTCACCCACGGCGCGCACATCGTCGGCATGGTCCCGAATTTCGACACCGAGGTCCTCGCCGACCTGCTGCGTGCTGAAAAGCTCACGCCCGCATGGCATCACCACCTCATCGACGCCGAGGCCCTGATAGTCGGCTGGCTCAGCGCGCAAGGACGCCCACCGCAGCTGCCGTGGAAATCAGACGAGTTGTCCCGCGCGATCGGTGTCGAGCCGCCCGGCGAGGAGCTGCGGCACACCGCGATGGGGGACGCGGACTGGGCGGCCAGGATCTGGGATCACATCACGGGAGGTGCGCAGTGACTTTCCGATTCGTTGATGTATTGCCAGAGGACGGCAGGAGTAAGGGACGGCCTCGGGATCGGCTTTTGGTTCAGTTCGCCGCAGCTCTGCGGTCACGCCCCGGCCAGTGGGCCGAATGGCCACGCAAAACCAGCGCGGCTCGCGCAACTCGGATCCGCTATGAAATCAGAAACGGAAAGTTCCCGTGTTTTCCGCCAAGGGAATTCGAAAGCTGTCGAAGAAACGGCATCGCCTATGTGCGCTACGTCGGCGACACCGAAGGTGGTGAGCAGTAATGAGCAAGCTAACTGACCTTGTTGCCGAGAACCGGCGGTTGCAGAGACAGGTTGACTACCTCGCGTCGGAGGGACACCGAGCCCAGCTCGACGTCCTACGTCGCCGCATCGCCGAGCTGGAGGCCCAACTCGAGGAGCGTCAGCAATGAGCGCCGAGCACCGAGCAGAGGCCAAGGCCGCGCTCGCCGATCGCGGGGACACATGAGCGGCATCGTCCTCGGGCCATGGCCCGGCAGCAACCGGCTCGGGGTCACGCCGGGGCGGCTCAAGCAGCGTCGGCCGATCCCGCGTCGGTACCGGGTCGGCAAGTACGGCCCGAATGTGCTGATGGACTGCCGCGATTGCCGCGTCCCGTTCCATCCGGAGGCCGAGCCGCCGCATGACCGGCTGTGCGCGCAATGCCGCGCCGAGCGTGTTGTGGCGGCACCGATGTTGGAGCTCCAGTCGCCATGAAGTCGTACAGGGAATACGAGGCGGGCGCCCGGCCGGGGCGCCCGTTCCCCAACGGCACCGAGTGGGAGCTCTGGTCCTACAACGTCTGCCACGGTGCCGGAAATGACGCGCGCCGCTGTGTCAATGACGACGACGATGCCTGCCCACTCCTGCTGCTCATGCTCAACGACCGCATGCCCGCCGAGTGGTCCGGTCCGCGTGGTCACTACCGCTGCAGCGAGAAGACCACCTCGGCCGCTGCGCGCCGCCAGGCCGAGGCCGAGGAGCGGGCCGCGATAGCGGCGCAGCACTACGGGTCGCTGTTCGACATCGAGGAGGCGCGGTAGATGCCCTGGTTCAAAGTGGACGATGATCTCGCGTTCCACGGCAAGGTCGTCGCCGCGGGCAACGCAGCGATGGGGCTGTGGGTACGCGCCGGTGCCTGGTCGGCGCAGACCCTCACCGATGGGTTCGTGCCGAAGCACATGGTCGCCACGCTCGGCAACGCAGCCCAAGCCCGCAAGCTCGTCGCCGCCGGGCTGTGGGATACAGAGCCCGGCGGCTACCGCTTCCACGAATGGGCCGAGCGGCAGCCGACGCGCGCGGAGATCGACGAGAAACGTGCCGCTGCCCGCGCGCGAATGCGGCGCGCACGAGGCGCGAACAACACCGATGGTTCACAGGATGTTCGCGCGAACAGCGCGCGAACCGACGACGAACGTTCCAGCGAACCGAGCACGTCTGAAAATCATGATTCCGATCAAATCGCGACAGAATCCGAACGAAATCCGAACGACCGCAACCATTCCGTGACCTCGATGTTGGATAGCGTCGATGAGGCAACATCCCTGGTAGACGACGAATCCGACCCGGATGTTCGCGCGAACTTCGCGCGCAGTGACGCTAACCCCGTCCCGTCCCGACCCGACCCATATATAGGGGGTCACCTCGAGGGGGGACGTACAGAAACGAACGCGCGCCCGTCGCGCGACGAGCCACCACCGATAATCCGCACAGAGCACCACAGCGAGCCGCGCCGCACGTGTCCCCGCCACCCGGAGGGCACTACCGGGCCTTGTCACGCCTGCCGCGAAGCGCGACAAGCCCACGAACGATTCGAGGCCGAACGCACCCGCCGCGCCAAAGCCGAACGCGCTGAAGCCATCCGCCAAGCCGCCGAGGACCGCGCCCGCGCCACCGCCGCCTGCGGCATGTGCGACGAGGACGGCTACCTCGGCGGACGCGTGTGCGACCACGACCCCGACACCGTGGCCCGCGCCCGCCGCGGCTCCGCCAACGCCCGCGCCATCCTCGCCGAGTCCGCCGCACGACGTGCCCAGAACACCACGCCCACAACCGAACCTGACGAGCACGAGGAGACAGTCCATGCCTGAGACCGAACGTGACCACACCGACGAGGTCGTCGGCTGGCAACCGCGCACCGCCGACCCGCGCTACCTCCACGGCGATCGTGTCGTCATGTGCCCCGAATGCGACCACGGCATCGACTCGCACGGCACCGACCCCGGCGGCGTCTGCGGCGTCGGTGATGCGCAGCGCAGGCCGTGCCAGTGCCACATGTCGCCCAACGGGATTGCCTGCGCGCACCTCGCCGCGCTGCGAGACGACCCACCCACACCCCACCGACCCGGCCTGCTCGGGCTCGTGCGCGACGCCATCGGCGCCATTGTGAGCAGGGGGTGGACCAGGTGACCGACCAGCAGACACCGCTGCGGGCCGCGCTCGCCGAGGTGTGCGCCTTCGCGATCCGCCACGGCGTCACCGAATCGATCACCCTGGACGACTTCACAGTCCGCCACTGCGACAACGGATGGACGGGCATGTCCTATATCGACGGCGACCATGCGGTGATGGCAACGATCGATCCGTGCGGGCAGGTGAGATGCAACTTCGCCAAGCTCGATTGGCTGCACATCGACCCCGACTCGTGCTTCCTCTGTGGTGGGTGCCGAGCTAGACGCGACCGTGAGGAGAACACCCGGCTCGCGGAAGTCGTCGATCGGCGCTGCCAGGCAACGACGGTCGACCCGACCGACCAGACAGGCCGAAGCGCTTGGTGCGAGCTGCCGCGCGGCCACGCAGGCTGGCACCGCGCCGAGATTCCGCAGCCCGAACATCGGCCCGCCACCCTGAGCTGGCCCGAGTTCGACCGCGAGGAGGCCGACCATGGCTGACGAGAACGACCGGCCCGGCGTGTGGATCGTCGCACAGGAAATCCCATATCAGGGCATCACCGAAGCCACGCCATACGCCACCGAACTCGCTGCCCTACGTGCGGTCAACACGTCCGGCTACGGCATCAACGTCTGCGCTTGCTTCGTGCCATACGGCAAAGACCTCGCCGAAGTGATCAAGGAGTCCGATGGCTGAGCCGACCTTGAATACGTTGCATCTGACTCGAGCAGCGCGTCGGCTGACGTTGGACAGTCAGGCTATGCACCGCACTGTGGTCTACGCCGTCGACGGTGGCCGCTGCTTGTGGGCGTTGCCCACTCGGGATCGTCTGCTTGTGCAGACCGTCGACCCGATCGATCCTGCACGGCTGGCGGGGCTGGTCGTTGAGCATCACGCCCATCCGCGGGTCCTTACCTACCCGCAGGGTGCTGCGGTGGCGGTGTCGTTGATCGCGAATCCGACTAAGGATGCGCATATTTCGGGGCGGCGTGGTCGCCGGGTGCCGCTGCCGGTGGGTGATGCTCCGGAGTGGTTGCGGCGTAAGTTGTCTGGTGCGCTCGGGGGGGTTGTTGTCGAGTCCGCGACCGATCTCGGTACCCGCAGGGGTGTGCGGCATGGGATGTGTGTCGCGCACCAGCTGGTGCTGTTGCATGCCACTGGTGTCGTTGCCTGCCCTGATGGGCTCGCCGAGCTGATCAGGGCAGGTGTGGGGCGCGGCAAAGCTTATGGGGCAGGCTTGTTGATGGTGGCGACCAGGTGACGGCCGCGGTCACGATGGTGTGGGAGCTGGCGGGACGACCGGAACCGGTCGCGTCGGTCGCCCGGCTGTTGGCGGATGAGTCTGATGTGTGCGCGGTATCCGGTCAGTGGTGCGCGCGCACCGCGGACGCTGATGCGGCGCTGGGTGCGAACTTCACCGACCCTGGGCTGTGGCGTGCACCGTCGGGGCGGGTGGGGCCGGCCGCGTTGTGGTGCTGCTCCGGCAAACCTCCTGCGACGTTGCGGATGTGGTCGATCCTCGCCGCTCCCGGTGAGACGCTGCCCGCCTCGCACGAGAAGGCGTTCCTTCGGGACACGCCGGGGTTGTGTCTGCTGAATCGGGCCAACCCCGCGCCGATCGCCGACATGCTGGCCGACCCGCCCGCGGGTGAGTGGCTGGTCACGATCGCGGTGAGCGGGCAAAAACATGTCCTGCCCTACGGCACGGTCAACCATGGTCACGGCGCATGGACGGTGCGGATGGAAACGGTCACCGTCGCCTCCGATCCCGCCGAGTGGGCGGGAGTGCACTCGCATACGTTGGCCCTGCGTCGGGCGGGAGTGTCCGCCGACGATATCCGTGTGGGGCGTCCTCCCGCGACGGTGAAAACACGCGCTGCCCTTGGAGAGTGGCGCACTCACGCACGACAGCTCACTCCGTATCTGGGTTCCCCGCTGCTGGAACTTGCCCTGTGGACGATCACGAAGGAGACGATGAAATGACCACACCCGAAACAGATTTGGTGGATGTGACCGTCGAGCTGACCTCGGCGCTACTCGCCAGTGCCGACGTCGCTGTGATCGGTGCCGCCAATTGGTGGGTGCGCGCACAGTCCGCGCTCGAGGCTGCGGCCGCGGGTGCGGAGAATGCTGGGCACGCGGTCACGATCGCCGCCCGCAAACTCCAGATCCTGTCTCTGTCGGCGAAATCGGCGGCCACGGTCGCTGCGATCGCTCCCATCCTGGATGCCCGCTGGCCGGAATGGGTGGACACCGTGGCTCGCGAAGCCGTCTACATCGTGGCGTTGACCCGCGTCACCCGCCAGGAGACCAAGTCGAGCAAGAAGGAGAGCAAATGACCGTCATCGCACCAGGTGTCGACGCGATCGACATCACGATCACGCTGAACACCCCGCTGCACCACGGCGCCGGATCGGCAGGAAATACCGCGCTGCTGCGCACCGAAACCGTCGTCTTGCCCGATGGGATGCAGGCGCAGGTGCCGTTCGTGTCCGCCAACAGCGTGCGTCACGGCCTGCGTGACGCTTTGGCGTGGCATCTGGTGCGCACCCTCGACATCCCGGAGGGGACGCTGACCAAGCCGGTGGTGGATCTGCTGTGGTCGGGTGGGGCGGTCACCAGTACCGGCGCGCACACCGACCTCGAACTGCCGCGGCGCATCGAGGAAACATGTCCGATGCTGTCGTTGCTGGGGTACGCCGCCCGCGCCGACATCATCGCAGGCACCCTGAGGGTGTCGCCGCTGACGCTGGTGTGCCGGGAGAACGCCTGGCGCCTGCCCGCGCCGATGGCCGCGCTGCCGCACGCGCAGAAGGGTGCCGCCGCCTACCGCGGTGAGGAATTCGGTACCCGCCACGATGTCGCAGGCACCGCCGTCGACCGCTACCTCGACATCGCCGCCGCGGCGTCCGGCACGACACAGATGATCTACGACCTGCAGGTCCTCAAGCCCGGCAGCGTGCTGGCGGGCCGGTTCGCGCTCACCCCGGCCGCGACCGACCGGCAGCGCCGCGTCCTGGATGCGGCCTTGGCGTTGTGGGCCGTCGACGGCGGGGTGCACCTGGCGGCGAAAACCGCCGTCGGATACGGGCACGGCAGCGTCACCGGGCTGCCCGAACGTTGTGGTGAGTCCCTGGAGTGGTGGACTGCGCACCTGTGTGAACACGGTGGGGCAGTGACAGCGCTGCTGGCGGAGATCGCTGGATGACCCCGCTGATGGTGACCGCGCGGATCGACGGCCCGACCGCGGGACTGGTCGAGGCACCGGTGATGCTGGACGGGCCGCTGGCATGGGTGGCCTGGCAGCGTTCCGGACTGCCCGACACCGCGCGCACCGATCCCCGCGACTTCGCGCTGCCGTTGGCGCGCTGGGATATCGGCGGGGTATGGGGATGGTGCAGCTCCCGCGGCGGCGTCGAGATCCTCGCACACACCGCCACCCACATCCGGCGCAAGCCCGCGACCGCGCAGATGTCGCGCTACACCCGCGACCGCAAACATCACTCCGGGCTCGGTCCCTACAAGGCGCGTGACACGGTCGCGGCGGTGGCGTGGGTGTCGACTATGACATGGCAGGTCACCGCCACCGACCGTGACGCGCTCGAGGGCATGCTCGCCGCCGTCACCCACCTCGGCAAACACCACAGCCGCGGACTCGGTGCTGTGCGCGATTGGACCGTCACCCCCGGCCAGGTCGACGGATGGCGCGACCGACCCCTGCCCGACCCGTCCGGAACCTGGCAAGGCATACGCCCTCCCTACCATCACCCATCACGAAAGGCGCTGTGCGCGTGAGTAACCCACCAGTAGCGTTAGGGTGTTACGGGCGTGCGTTGGCCGTGAATCTGCGCATGATCCGCAAAGCCCGCGGCCTCACCATCACCGAGGTGGCCGCGCGGCTCCACACGCGCGGCCACCACCTGACCCGCGACCAACTGATCCGCATCGAGGCCGGGCAGCGTCACGCCACCGCCGACGACCTCGGGCACCTCGCCGCCGTGCTGAAAGCGCCGGCACTCGGGCTGCTGGTAGATCGAGAGCTCGTCTCGATACCGAGGCACGCATGCTGATCGCATCCCCGCGCCACACCCGCGCCGATCTGCAGGCATGGACACGCCTGGAACGTCTCGACGCCCGCCTCGCCGCTTCCGCGCGGTTGGATCGCCTTGCCCGCAAAGCGATCGGCGTGCTTGAGGAATTCGCCGCGACCGGACCCTGCTATGTCTCCACCAGCTGGGGCAAGGACTCCACCGTGCTCACCGATCTGCTGGCCCGCTCCAGCGTCGCAGACACCATCCCGCTGGTGTGGGTACGCATCCGCACCTGGGAAAACCCCGACTGCCCCGCCGTGCGGGACGCGGTCCTCGCCCGCCACCCACACCTGAAATACCACGAGATCGAATGCGAGACCACCTCACGACGATGGTGGCAGGACCCCGACGGACACAAAGACAGCGACCGCTCCACCCGCGGCGGATTCCGCGCCGCCGAACACCGATTCGGCGCCCGCCACATCTCCGGCATCCGCGCCGAGGAATCACGCATCCGCGCCATGGTGCACGCCCGCTGGGGCGAAGCCGGACCCTACGCATGCCGCCCGATCAGCACCTGGGAAGCCACCGACGTATTCGCCTACCTACACGCCCGCGGCCTGCCCGTGCACCCGGCCTACGCCTGCTCCTACGGCGGGACGCTGGACCGGCGATGGCTACGCGTATCAGCCCTCGGCGGTACCCGAGGATCACACAAACAACGCGCGGAATGGGAGCAGCACTACTACCCCGAAATCGTCGGCACAGACTCCCCTGTCAGGAAGGCGCACCCATGACCGACCGAGTGATGCCCGCAGGAGCTATCCGTACCCGATCCCGCGCCAGCGCCAAGAAGGCCGGCACTGAGTTCGAAGGCCTCGTCGCGACCTACCTGCGCGAGCAGCTCGGCGACGACCGCATCGAACGCCGGGCCCGCACCGGCGGCAAGGACCGCGGCGACATCAGCGCCGTACGAATCCACGGACAGCGGGTCGTACTGGAGTGCAAGAACGTAACGCGCATGGATCTACCTGCCTGGACACACGAGGCGCAGATCGAAGCGGGCAATGACGATGCGCTCGTCGGACTTGTCGTCCACAAGCGGCACGGGACCGGCAAACCCGGTGAGCAATGGGTCACCTGCACCCTGCAGGACCTCGCCGCGTTACTGACCGGGCATCGGCCCGAGGAGGCATAGCAGATGGACCAGTACACGACCAGCAAGGGTGCGATCGTGCGTGTCGGTCAGCTCTACCGCGATGCCCGCTCCACCAACGTCCGGACATTGCGGATCGAGTGCATCGGCCCGGCGCCGGATCATCTGGTCCACTGCACCGTGATCCGCCAGGAATACCGCGGCGACGTGACCGAGCCCATGCGGTCCACGCACATGACCCCGCAGCGCATCACCAGCCGCGATTTCGTGCTCGTGGAGCCGGGCGCGTGACCGGTGCCGCCTGCGGTTACTGCTATCGCCTGACCGGCGACGGCATGCCGCTGTGCCGGGACTGCGTCGACCGTCTGGTCGCCGCGCTGCTGTCGGTGCCCGGCCTGCTGAGTGAGCTGACGACCACCCGCGCCGGCCTCGGCCGCAGCGGGCCGGTGCGGGTCGGTGGTCGACCATCCGAGCCGCCGTTGCCTGTCCGCGCCACCACACGACACGGTGCGGTGGCCATGCAGGGCGACCGTGTCGTGGCGCAGCTCGAGATCTGCCTCGTCGGCTGGGGGCGTGCACTCGCCGAGGACCTCGGTGTCTGCCCGGCCGTGCACACCGCCCACCTGGTGTCGCTGGTGCACCGGCAGCGGGCCGCGCCGCTCGGCGATATCGCCTGCGGCCGCGCGCCACGCGCCGAGCCTCGCCCGGATCTCGCCGCGCTCAGTGAGACCCCGGCGAGTGTCGCCGAGCAGACCGCGGTCTGGCTCGCCGCGCACCGCGCACAGCTGCGCCGGTATGACGCCGCGCCCGAGCTGCTCGATGAACTGACCCGTGCGCTCGCGGCGGTGCGGGCGGTCATCTGGCCACCCCGGCGCGATTATCTCGGGCTGTGTCCCGCGCTGGATGAGACCGGCGCCCGGTGTGGGCACGAGCTGGTCGCCGAGGCCGGCGCCACCTACTCGCGGTGTCGGCGCTGCGGTGATCATCGCGCGGTCGCGGAGATCCGGGCTCTGGCGTGTCGGGCTGCCGAGGACCGGTTGTACACGGTGCCCGAGCTCGTGCGTGTCACCGCGGCGATCGGTGCGCCGGTCCCGCGCAGCACGCTCTACGACTGGGCGCACAAGGCCCGCCTCGAGCCGCGTGGGTGGCGGCACGTCGACGCCGGCGGGCGGGTGCGGATCACTGATCACCGGGTCGGTGAGGGTGATGTGCGGGTGTATCGGCTGGGAGATGTGCTCGCCGCTGCGGAGCGGGAGGAGAGCGTGGGGAAACGCCCGAAGAATTCACCGCCGAAATACGCTCGCTTCCTAAATTAGGATGCTACGATTGGTGTATCGGCAGGGAAAGAGTCCCAGCCACTACCGGAAGGACCCGGATATGCTCACCAACCTCGACGCCGCCGCCTACGTCATCACCGCCATCGAAGCCAACGGCACCGACGTGGCTTCCCGCGACGAGTACGACATCGACGCGATCGTGACCGAGCTGCGCGACCTGGCCGGCGGCTACGACATCACCGGCATCGACCCCGCCGAGTTCTGGGCTGTCGTCGAGCGCCACGAGGTCGGCTGATTCATCCACTGAAGCGGGACCGGGGCGCGACTATCGCCCCGGTCCCGCTTCCATCCTTCCCTATCTCGAGCCCAGGAGGCGACACCATATGCCCGATTACACCGATCCGCCCGGGGGTCGCACTCGCCGCGAGGCTTACGACTACGTCTTCGACCGCATCGAGAGCCTGGCCGACGCGGTCTTCGACGAGCAGTACGCCATCGCCGACATCGTCACCGAACTGCATGACCTCGCAGGTGGATACGACTTCAGCGGTATCGACCACTCGACCTTCCGTGAGACCATCGAGCGGCATCAGAGGATCTTCGGCCCCTACGGGTCCGCCATGGGTGATCCGGTCCCGATCCCGGACACGCTGCGCCGTGATCTTGCCCGCGGCACGGTCTCGAGCGAGCTGCGCATCAAAGATCATCTGCTGCAATTGATCACACTCGACCCCACCGGCGACGAGCCTATTCGCTGGGTGATGCGGACCGTCGGTGTCGACGGCGACCGGGTGATCGCCTGCCGCGACAAGGACAGCGCTACCACGGCATACCACAACGAAGCGCGGGCGATGCGCGAAATGTACCCGGAGACCAGGGACTTGGACGACCTGTCCGACATGCCCCCCGACGATCGTATGAGCGCGGCCGAATTCCGGATCATGCGCGAATACCTCGGCCTGACCGGTGACTGGCTCGCCGGACATCTGGGAGTCAGCTCACGCAGCGTCCGCGCGTGGGAACAAGGCAAATATTTGGTGCCCGATGGCGCGCGACTCGAGCTGTGGCTCCTGGCGGCACAGACGGCCGAGCGGGTAGACGCAGGCATCGCAGCACTTGAGGGTCTACCCGATCCGGTGATAATCACCTATCGGTCGGATGCCGACTATCGGACACATCACCCCGACGAGGGCGTCGACTGGCCCGCCTCATGGCATCGCGCGGTCTGCGCACGGATCCTGAATGGGCTCCCCGAGCTGTCGATTACTTACTGGGAGCCGGACGCCGAAGCAGCCCAGTGATGGCACGCCGACGCGAGCGAGGGATCACCCGACCCGGTGAGCCGGCCCGGATGCTTGCCGCCGGGCAGGTATGCGGTCAGCAGCACGGCCCCGACGGGTGTGAGGACCCGGTGCACGCCCGCGGCATGTGCCGCCGCCACTACCGCCGTGCCGCGCGCGGCATGCCGCTCGACCCCGATGCCGGTCGCCGGGTCGGGATCACCCCGTCCGGGCACGGACTCTGGGGCGTGGTCAGCACCGACGCCGACGGGCGGCTGCTGTGTCACGAGTGCGGGCGCTGGTATGTCGCGCTCGGCGTGCATATCGGGATGCGGCACATGCCGACCCGCGAGTATCGGCTCGCGCACGGGCTACTGATGTCGGCCTCGCTCACCGCGGCCGAGCTTTCTGCTCACCTGGGGAGCGCCACTGCCGCCAACGGCGGCGCGGAGCGGATCGCCGAGCACCGCCGGCCCGATACCGCCCGCGCCGCTGCCGAGGAGGGCATGATCATGCGCGGGGTACGGCTGCGGCGGGCGGGTGGAGGCCGGTAGTGCGGCGGATAGGTGCTCATCACCGATCACCGGATCGACGCCGCGCGCGTTCAGGCTGACCGCGACGGCGAACCCGAGCCGGGACGCTGCCTCGGCTCGGGTCACCAGCTCTTGCGTGGAGGGGGATCACGCCTCCACGCTGGGGTCATGGCGGGCGAGCACGTTGTAGACGGTCTGGCGGTTGCCTCCGAGAAGGTCGGCGATCCGGGCGCGATTCCTCTTCTCCGCCGCGGTATCAGCGGCCACGATCGCGGCATCTCGCCGCCAGGCAGCGAGCCGGATCAGTGATCCGGCCTCTACCAGGTCTTTCTCGGTGTTACTGCCGTTTCTGAGGGCGTTAGCGCGGTGCATAAACGCGATTTTCTCGGCCTTGCTGCCAGCCCAGGTCACCACGGTCCAGCGGGGCGGCTCGTCCCCGGACGAGTTGCGGCGGACTGCGTCGAGGTTGCCGCACAACCCCGAGTCCCACAGCTCGCGGATCTGGTCCTCGATGTCGGCCTGCGGCTCCAGCGGGAGATCGATATCGGCGTGACGGACCCAGGAGGACGCGGTCACTCCGGTGGGCAGGTCGTCGGTGTCGACGGTGACGCGCAGCCCGCCGTCGGGACCGAGCCTCTGCGGAAGCAGTCGCTGTCCCGACTCGAGGCCGGTGGCGACGTTGAAAAGGCTGATCGACAGCTGGGCTTGGACTGTGGGGTCCAGGGTGATCTGGATGTGTGTGATCGCCTCGCGGACAACAGGAGGCAGGTCGGCGATCTGAGCGGTGAGGGATGGCGTCGGCATGTGTCAATTATTTGACACCCAAGCCGAAGTGTCAAGAATTTTACACTGATGTCGTAGCTAGTCGATGGCGGCATGATCATGCGCGGGGTGCGGCTGCGGCGGGCGGGTGGAGGGCGAAGAAAGCTGGAGTTGTTCCGTGTCTCACGGCTCGGACCCACTCAGCTGGATTTGTGAGCTGCCCGGTCGGCCGCAGTCGGAAATCGCTTCAGGAAACGCTCGAGCTCCTCTTCGTCGAGATCGTCAGATGAACTGCACCAGGGAATTGTGTCTGGATCGCCCATCTCTGGAAGCCCTCCGTCTTTATAGAATTCTGCCAACGCAGCATTGATTGTATTCTCGATGAATCTGTCCGGATCCGATCCTTCTGGCAGCCCAGAAACGCAGCTGACCTCCAGGACCTTCCGCCCCTCCGGCAGATCGTCCGTGGTGAGTTCCTCGTTGTATTGCAGCCACTGCTCTACCAGTTTGAAGGGATCGAACCAGTCTTCTCTAACGAAGAAATATGTCGGCTCGTTTCCGATTGCGAGCGCCATGTGCTTGGCGTAGAGCGTGGCAAGCCTGACCGCGTCGTCCATCGTGCCGTAAATGTGAACGCTTCCCCGAAACATGGTCATGAGAGTGATGTATACACGGGCTGTGCTTAGCCGACAACTCGACTGATCACCGCTCTATCGGCATGAATCCCACGGAAGCAAGTTGCATCACCACCGGTGATCGGATACGGTCGAACCGTTCGATTCCATAGGGGGTTCTCGATGATGTTCGCAGTCAAGCGTATTCTTACCGGTTCCATGCTGGCTGGGTTGCTAGTGATACCGACGGTCCCGGCTCATTCTGCTCCGGTAAACGTCACCGCGACCGATAATTCCAGCATGTTCGCGAGCGAATTCCATTTCGCGAAACCGAACAAGAAGAACAAGGTGACCGTGAAGTGCTATCTGATGAATTTGCGGAACGAAGCGACAGGCGCAGTCGTGTATGGCACCGGCAGAAACAAGGCGGAAGCTCAGGCTGATGCGAACACCAAGGTGCCGCGGGGACACAAGTTGAAGCACTGTGACCCAGTGCGCTGATCCGTAGCCACCGCGTGACTGACCCCGGGATCCCATCCCGGGGTCAGTCATAGTACCTGCGGGACCCAGTGATTCGGGCTATCAGCCGAACAGCAAATACCCCAATGACTTTCGTCACCGATTCACTGAACCAGTGGAGCAACGTTCGCTACTATGACACAGCACCGCCTCCTAGCGCCTCGGCACATCCGCCGGACCGGAGTTGGTAAGAAGGTGGGCGGTAGTCGACCGAAGTAGTTTCGCCTTTAGGGGGGTTTGTGTTCACTCGTGCCAGTGCTGTGATCGCTGGGGTCTCTGTTGTTTCGTTCCTGACCGGATGTAGTGCGGACACCGGTGAAACCGCAGTGGAGCCATCGCCATCAACGACGGAAGCGTCGTCGACGACCATCCAGCTCGCGCAGGCCCCGAACGACATATCCACGCTGCTGAATTCGCTGCCAGTGAATGAGCGCGCCTCCAAGACCAGCTACGACCGCGACGAATTCGGGCCGGCCTGGTCCGATGATGTCTCGGTGTCCGGCGGCGACAACGGCTGCGATACCCGCAACGACATCCTCCAACGCGACCTGACCGAGGTGACGTTCAAACCCGGATCGAACTGTGTCGTATTGACCGGTGTCCTGGCCGATCCCTACACCGGTGCCACAATCCAGTTCCAGCGCGGTGCGGCGACCTCGAGCGCAGTGCAGATTGATCATGTCGTCGCACTCTCAGATGCCTGGCAGAAAGGCGCGCAACAGCTTTCAGCCGAGGAACGCCGAAATTTTTCGAACGATCCTCGCAATCTGCTCGCGGTCGACGGCCCTGCCAACCAGGCCAAGAGCGATTCCGACGCGGCATCCTGGCTCCCGCCGAACGAAACCTACCATTGCGACTACGTCACCAAGCAGATCGAGGTGAAAGCCGCCTATTCGCTGTGGGTGACGCAAGCTGAGAAGGACGCCATGGCCCGCGTGTTGTTGAACTGCGGCACCCAACCCGAGGCCCCGGCACCGCCGCCGGCCACACCAGAGCCCGAACCCGCGCCAGCTCCCGCTGAGCCCGTCCTGCCTGCGCCTGCTCCGGTCGTTCCGGAGCCCCCAGCGGCTGAGTCGGAGCCGTGGGTGTACTACAAGAACTGTTCGGCTGCCCGCGCCGCCGGGGCTGCTCCGATCCTTCGGGGCGAACCTGGCTACCGAAGCGCGCTCGACCGCGACGATGACGGGGTCGCCTGCGAGTAGGAGCGGCGTTGCTTCTCGGCGATAGCCCAGAGAAGATCGCCTCTGACGACGTGCTGACTGGCGGCAGGGACTCCTGAGCCGACCATCGACAACCTACACCGACCGGAAGGCTGGTCCACCGTACGGTGAACCAGCCTTCGGGCTGCTTATTCGGCGCTGTCTGGCCGACTGTAGTAAACAGTGATGGACGGCCAGTTTCCGTTCGCGGCGACGTCGTTATGAAGGATCAGGTCTTCAACGGTGATGTCACCCAACTCCTGCAGGGTTGCAGCGATCGTTTTCAGAAGCTTGGGCACATCTTCTTGCCCCTCACCCTCCGGATTGCACTGCGAGAAATGGAATGCCGTGTACTCTTCTCTGTCCATGTAGACCCCTTATAACCTGCAGACTTCTACTTGCGCCCACGCTTCTGCTTATTGCGGTCACCAGCATACTTTTCGGCCTGCTTGATCTTCTGCATGGCACGGTTGTACGCCTTCCGGTCGTAATTCCGACCGGCCTTCTTGTCATCGATAGCGGCTTGCTCCGCGGGCGAGAGTTGAGCTCCCCTCGGTGCTTTCTGTGCTATAACGACACCCGTGGGTACGGCAGTGGCTACTTGCGGCTGAGCCACTGCGCCGATCGAGAGCGCCGCGAGTGCAGCGAACGCGGCAGTGAACGCCTTTGCGGAGTAGTTCATAGAATCTCACCTTTCTTCGTTAGCTGATAAGGCGACGGCTAGGCCGTTGGGGAAAGCAATTCCCTTGTGCCTCAACATTTTTAGATGTTCAGACGAGTTGTTCGGTTCCATTCGTCTTTCATGATCTAGATCACAAACTTATGCAGCATGTATGCGTGAAGTGAGATTGTTGCTCGGCTGCTGGGATGTGCCGGATAGAGTTTGCGGTTGGCGACTTGCAGAGGTGGTTCATCGCTTGCCTTACTGTTGGTTGTGAACTGTGTGCTGCAGGCGTGCAGCTCCGGGTGTCGGGGAGTTGCAGCTCCCCGACACCAGGTCTTTTCTGGTGTGGGCTTGTAGATGGCGTGAGTTTGCGGGCCTTTAGTCAGGTTTGGTGTTGCAGCTGTAGTGGTAGGTCTAGTGGCCGGTAGGTGTGGTCATTGCTTTTGTCCGGGGTGTCGAATATGGCGGCTGCAGGGTCTGGAGTTGTCTCGGTCGTAGTTGGTGTGGTTGTGGCGTCCGGCGCTGTATGGGTTTGCGCTTCGGTGGCGGGGATACCGTTTTCGGTCTGGTCGCTGGTGGTGTCCACGTTGTCCGCGCCGTCCATGTCTGCGGTGTCGGGTTGGTTGTCGGTGGCGTCGATGACGACTGCGGTGGATTCGCCGATCGCGGTGATCACCGAGGAGGTGGCGTCTCCGGTGGCGGTGATGATCTCGTCGAGATTGTCGACGAGTCCGCCGACGGAAGTGATGAAATCGGGTACGGTGCCGGTGATTCCGCCGATGGAGGTGATGAGATCGGGGATGGTGCCGGTGATCTGGCTGATCGCGGACACCATGTCGGCGATATCGCTGGGTGTCCACTCGCCGGGTGTGCTGGTATCCGGGTATTCGGGTATATCGGGTGGTGGAGCGGAGGACTCCTCCGTGGCTGGGCTGTCCGGAGCAGAGGATGCGGGTGTTTCGTCCTCGGTGTAGAGGGGATCGGTCGAGTCGGGTGTCCAGGAGGATGTGTCGGACAGCGCCGAGCTGGGTTGCGTGTCCGAGGCGTATGTGCCTGATTCGTATGTGTCTTCAGGGGTGTCTGGAGGTTCGGGGAGGGTTTGGCCGAGGTTCTGCTCAGCTATCAGTGCTGTTTCCGATTCGGTGGATGTAGTCGAGGTGGTGCCCGAACTCAGGTATCGGGGTGTATGGGTGGTGTAGGCGAGGTCGAAGTCGGGTGAGGGTTTCCCGCCTGGGGAAATGTAGCCGGCATCCAGGTTGTCGAGGGTATTGATCAGGTGGTCGTATGCGTCGATGACAGTGGTGTGGGTGTCGGCGCATAGGGTGGTGAACGCAGCGACCTTGCTGTCGATCTCGGGGATGAAGACCTGGTCGAGCCAGTTCCGGCATACGTTGTGTGGATCGGCGCTTGCGGAGGCGTGCTCGGGCAGTATGGTGCGCAGCTGGTTTCGGGCTGCTTCTGTGTTCATGCCGGTGTGTTCCCGGCCGCAGTCGATGATCCAGTCGATCTGTTGTGGTGTTTTACCGGCGGCGGTGTCGACAGTGAATTCTGTCTTGCTGCGTCCAGCTTTGTGGCGCAGTGCGTCTTCGAGCCGATCGGCGGTGGCGGTGGCGGCGGTGTGGATGGATCGCAACGTGTCGAGGCCAGTGCTGACGCGGGTTTCGACACCAGTGAGGAACTGTTGGGCATGAGTGGCGGTGGGGGAGCCGTTCCACGATGTCGCCAGCTCACGGACTCGGCTGACCTGCACGCTGGCTTCGTCGTCGATGCGGCTGTCGAGCTCATCACGCAGTGCGGCCGCGAACGCCCGTATGGTCTCGAGGTCCATACCGCGTTGCTGCTCGTACAACTCTGCCAGCGTGGGATAGTCCCCGCCTGCGGGGACCTGCCCGGCCCATTCCCGGTAGCGCGGTAGGAACGCCTCGAAATATCGCAGTGCTTCGGCACTCGAACCGAGGATGGCTTCGGTGCTGTGGTCGACGGTGTCTCTCACTGGAATGCTCCGGTCACCGCGCCGAGATCGGTTGCTGTGGACTGATCGACATCACGGCAGCTGTTCGCGCTTTCCTCGAGTGCGTCACCGCAGTCGTGTATACAGTTCGCCCACGCGAACAGATAGCGGCGGACCTCCTCGAGCCCCCGGCCGAGGCGATCGCCCTGCGCTCGGTAATCCCGGCCCGCGCCCAGCGGGTCGAACTCCCGGACACAGCTGGCGATCCGAACAGCAGCATCGTTGACCGTCATCGCTGATCCCCGCAGATCACGGGCGAGGCCCTGCACTGCGGGAACATCCATCAACACGCTAATTCTCCCCTCGAAGCTGCACCGAACCGCTTTCCGCCGCTGGGCCACCATCATCGGGTAGCTCGCGTGTCTTCGGGTTCGGTCCGAGTTCTGTTCCGTCACAAGATAGGACGCACCTCCACGGCGATCGGTTCCATCAATTTCCGAAAATTTTTGGTGCCCAGTAAAAACCCAGCATCACCTGCAGATCCAGAGTTCGGGTTGCCGCTGTGTGCTACGACCCTGGACCTGTGCGGGTTATATTCGTTCCGGCGGTACCGAGAAAGGGGTGGGAACGTATGCACCGGGTTGTGCGATTGATGACGACCGCTTTGGTGGGGGTCGCTCTGGTCGCATGTAGCAGTACCAGCGAAGAGCGCACCAGCAGTGCGGCATCGACACAGCCCGCCGAACCGTTATGGGATCCGTGTTCCCTGCCCGCCGACACGATGCGCGCGGCCGGGGTCGACCCGGCGAGCGCCGAAGCGGGAGTCGGTGGAATCGAGCAGTCGGGATGGAAGATATGCGGGTGGAGCGGCCCTCAGTACGCACTCACGGTGTATACGACAACACGCACCGTCGCCGATTTCGAGCGCAAGCCCCGCAACATCGACCTCCGTGATGTAACCATCGCCGGACGTCAAGGTCGGCAATTCCGAGTCGATGCCCCGACCAAGCAGCTTGATTGCGATGTAGTGTTCCCGGCCGCGCCGGGAGCGGTACAACTGCAAGTGCTCGGGCGCCCTTCCCTGGACAACCCTCCCGACCCGTGTCGGGTCTTAGCGGAGGTCGGGGAAATCATCGTGCCACTACTGCCGAGATAGGAAACGCGTCGTGACGGACTGGAAGCGCCTTGCCGAGCAAGCCCGTGCCGGAGAGCTGTATCTGGACAGCGAAGCCGTGGCACTCGAATGCCATCGGGCATGTGAGCAACGTATCCAAGAACTGGAAAACCTACGTTTCTTGGTCAGCCGCGCCGAGAACGTCTCCGGATTCGGGGATTTCGACATGGCACAAACCCTCGAAGGCAAATACGCCTCACAAGGA
>NZ_JBWSOR010000017.1:0-85952 GCF_056629435.1 Nocardia sp. TBRC8007
GAGCCATCGGTTTCATCGGAAATGAAGTTGGTAGTTTCTGGGTCGCGCTCCTCCAACTGGTCCACAGATCGTCGAATCGATTGAAGCCGTCTACAGGGCCGGAATGCTCAACCGGCCTTGCCTGATCGTGATCGATGACGGTTTCTCCAAGGATGTGGCGGTGTGGATGCGATGTCCAGTGGAGCAGCGGAGAACCGGACCGGGGATTGTTGCGAAACTGCCACCAGGGATGCGTTGCGAAACCGCCACCGTCAGTGGGTTACTGGGTAAAAGAGACGAAACTAGCTCTACAAATGTTGCAGTACAACGACTTTCAATCTTAGAGGTCTCTGATGGCGCCTGTTCTCACCTCGCTCAACCCCAGTTCCGGTCCCACCTCTGGCGGTAACACGGTACAGATATTCGGCAGCGGATTCGCTGGCGCAGGCCCGTTGGCCGTGCGGTTCGGGGCGACGGCAACTACCTTCACCATTATTTCCGACACCCAGATCGATGCCATCGCCCCACCAGGTGCTGGCACCGTCGAGGTCACCGTTGCCGCTCTACTGAACGGCACGAGCAATCCGCTGCCCTACACCTACGACGGCGCAGGCCTGCTGTTCTTCACCGACGGCGGCACCGATGTGTATTCGGTGCCGCAGACCGGGGGCACACCAACCTTGCTGGCGACCGGCCTGGTTGCTTGCCAAGGTCTCGTCCGGGTCGGCAACCTCCTCTATATCTGCGAGCGAGGGGCCAACCGGGTATCGACGGTGCCGACCACCGGCGGCACACCGGCCCCCTTGGTGACTGGTCTGTTGATCCCCGAGGATCTCACCGTCTCCGGTAGTACCCTGTTCATCACCAATGCGGGTGCTGGTCAGGTGGTGTCGGCGCCGATCACCGGCACTGCCACCCCCACCGTAGTCGCCACCAGCCCCACCAGCGTCTTCGGGATCACCGACGGAATACCCACCCAATCCGGGCTCGCCCCGATCGCGGCGGCTCTCCTGGCTCCGCCCGTGCTCACCGCGCTCAACCCGATTTCCGGTCCCGAATCCGGTGGCAACACGGTGGAGATCTTCGGTAGCGGGTTCACCGGCCCGTTGACTGTGCGGTTCGGGGCGACGGCGACTACGTTCACCATCGTCTCCGACACCCAGATCAATGCCATCGCCCCACCCGGCACCGGTACGGTCGGTGTCACCGTCACTTCCGTGGACGGCACCAGCAACTCGCTGCCCTACACCTACGGCGGTCTGCTGTTCTTCACCGATGCCGCCACCAGTGCGTATTCGGTTCCGCAGGCCGGGGGCACTCCGACCCTGCTGACGGCCGGTCTGAGCGGCGGCACATTCCTCGTCCGGGTCGGCAACCTCCTCTACATCGGCGAGGGCATAGGGAGCAATCAGGTGGTGACGTTGCCGGTGACCGGTGGTGTGCCGACCCCCCTGGTGACCGGTCTATCGCTCCCCGTGGGCATCACCGCCTCCGGCAGCACCTTGTTCATCGCGAACCGGGGTACCGGTCAGGTGGTGTCGGCACCGATCACCGGTACCGCGACCCCCACCGTGGTCGCTACCAGCCCCACCAGCGTCTTCGGGATTACGATTTGAGCATCGGCCTCGACCGCTGGACTGTGTGGCACGGCCGATATCCCCTCGGACCGTCGCCGCACAGCCTGGCGGGGCCACACAGTCGATACAACGGGCGGGCAGCCCCGGGTGTGGTCGCGGGGGTGGACACGGTCGCCTGAGGCACCACGCATGCGCCGAGATCGCACTGGCGGTACGGACCCAGCTCTCGAACTCCATCGCACTCCTCGAGCTGGGCGTTGCGACGGCCGCTGGAACTCGAGCGGTGTAGGCGGACCGCTGCGTCTGAGGTCGATACGGGCGGCTATCGGGTCTGTCTGTACCGCAACGCTATTGGCTCGCGCGAAATCACCGTCGGCCAGCACTTCGAGTCATAAACCCCAGTCAGAGAGTCAGTATCGATGCAACCGCCACAGCGGGGACACCGGTCCGTGGCCCGCACCGAGATCGTAGGACGCGGCAAGGCAACGGCGGGTCCACTCCTTGGCGAATTCCATCGCCTCGGGAACCGAATGACCGTGCGCCAGCGCACAGGCGATCGCGGCGGCCAGCGTGTCGCCTCCGCCGTGATCGTTGCCCGTGGTGATGCGCGGCGCGGTGAACTCGAGGAACTGCTCGCCGTCGAACAGCAGGTCGGTGCTGTATTCCGAGGAGTGCAGGTGCCCGCCCTTGACGATCGCCCAGCGCGGCCCGAGCTTGTGCAGCGCCTGCGCCGCGCGTCGTGCGGAAACCTCGTCTTCGACGCCGATACCCGTGAGCAGTTTGACCTCGTCCAGATTCGGTGTCACCACGGTCGCGAGCGGAATCAGGGTGTTGCGGACCGCGTCCAATGCCTCGGCGTGCAGCAGCGCATCACCGTGCATCGAGGCCGCGACCGGATCGACGACCAAGGGGATCGAGCCATCGCGGCCGATGCCGATCTCCTGGCACACTGCGGCGACCGCCTCGATGATGGCGGTGGAGGCCAGCATGCCGGTCTTGGCGGCATCCACGCCGATATCTCCGGCGACAGCACGCACCTGATCGGCCACGATCCGCGGCGGAATCTCGTGGAAACCGCTGACTCCCACTGTGTTCTGCACGGTCACCGCAGCTACCGCCACCAACGCGTGCACCCCGCACAATGCCATGGTGCGGGTATCGGCTTGGATTCCGGCGCATCCGCCGGAGTCGGTGCCAGCAATGGTGAGCGCCCGGACGGGAGTCTGCCCCTCAGCGGGCAATGGCAGCAGTTTCACCTCATCAACCCTACGGACGCCTGGAGCAGGCACCACGGGTAACCGGACCCTGCTGCTGTCCGCCGCGTGCGGAACGTAGCGGACGGCAGCATACGGTAGTCCATCTGATTTGCCCGATAGCCATTGGCGGCGGTGATGACTCGCTGAAAGTGCGGCCGCCGAGTAGACGCAGGACAGAGCCCGGTGGATCAGGGGTATGCACTTTCAGACCCCTGCGGAACCGGTGATGACGGCAGGGCGAGGAAAATTCGTGAAGTGCTGGAGGTTTATGGCTAATCTTCGCTGCCGGATCGAGCGCGCGGAAAGGCGGTTCGCTGAATCCACGTGCCGATAAATCTGGTCGCGCCGTTCTCTCGCTCCCGCCAGTGAACCTGTCTCGGCTATCGGCCGCTGAGGAACAAGGTTTGCGTACTGCGGCCCAAAGGGCCCTTTTCGTCGTAGAGCGCTGATTCGGTCAGGCCTATGCCGTGCGGCTGGGGATGGGTGACGGCATCGAGGCAGACCCATTCACCCTCCGGTTGACGGTGCAGGTTAACCGTCAGATCGGTGTTGATGAACAGGTAGCTCGACCAGTCCAGTACCGAGCTGACACCATTGCCGGAATCGGCGGCCGCGAGGGTGCGTTCCAGTGGGCTCGGTTCGGTGCCCGCGACGATGGGGTGTTTGAGTCTGATCCAGCAGAGTGCGGGGCCGGGGTCGGTGAAAGAGCCGGTGACGAAGCGGTATTCGATGGCGGTATGGAAGCCGACCGGCTGGTCGGAGGGGAATCGCACGGATGTCGTTTGTTCGGGGAACGGGCGTACTCCAGTGGGGAGAAGGTGTTCCGGTAGGGACAATTCCGGATCGGCGCGTTTGAATCGCCAGGCATTCGCCCGCATTACCGGTCCGCGCTCGGTGGACAGTGTGGCTTCGATCAGTTCCACGCTGCGGCCGGGGCGGGCGACCCGTGCTGCCGCTGTCAATGGTGCCAGCGGTACCGGGCCCAGGATCTCTACGGCGACGCGCCCGACCTGGAACCCTGGCCGTGGCTCGCATCGTTCGATCACGTGACCGAGCAATGCCGAGGGCGGACCCGCGTGCTGGGCGTCCGGCGACCAGGGGCCACGGGTGAGTTCGGTGGAGAGGAACCGATCCGGGCGCTCCGGATCGGGCAGGTAGAAGGCATCGATCACGTTGTTGCCGTCCTTCGGGCCGGTCGGTCGGTCATGTACTGACCGTAACCGGCGTTCCGATCGGGACGGTGGCCGGATCCGGGGGCGACCTTGTGACTCCTGGTCTGAGGTCCGGCGGGTGTTGCACATGGCCCGGTGCTGCCGGAGATTGTTCTGATCGTGCCAGCGGAGCCGCCGCCCGCCGGAACGTGGCGGGCGGCGGATGTCCGTTACGAGACGACAGGCAGGTAGACCGCATTGCCGTTGTCGGCGAACTCGGCGGATTTCTCCGCCATGCCCGCCGTTAGTGCTTCGGCTTCGGTCAGTCCCTGCTTGGCGGCGTATTCGCGCACGTCGGCGGAGATCCGCATGGAGCAGAACTTCGGGCCGCACATGGAGCAGAAGTGCGCGGTCTTGGCCGGTTCGGCGGGCAGCGTCTCGTCATGGTACTCGCGTGCGGTGTCCGGGTCCAGTGCGAGGGCGAACTGGTCGCGCCAGCGGAATTCGAAACGCGCTGTGGATAGGGCATTGTCGCGGTTCTGTGCGTGCGGATGCCCTTTGGCGAGATCGGCGGCGTGCGCGGCGATCTTGTAGCTGATCACGCCCACTTTCACATCGTCGCGGTTGGGTAGACCGAGATGTTCTTTTGGGGTGACGTAGCAGAGCATGGCGGTGCCCGCTTGCGCGATGATCGCGGCGCCGATGGCCGAGGTGATGTGGTCGTAGGCGGGCGCGATATCGGTGGCGAGCGGACCGAGGGTATAGAACGGCGCCTCCTCGCACAGCTCCTCTTCTATCCGCACGTTCTCCGCGATCTTGTGCATCGGCACGTGGCCTGGGCCCTCGATCATCACCTGCACGCCATGTGATTTCGCGATCGTGGTCAGTTCGCCCAGGGTGCGCAGCTCGGCGAACTGGGCTTCGTCGTTGGCGTCGGCGATGGAGCCGGGGCGTAGACCGTCGCCGAGGGAGAAGGTGACGTCATAGCGCGCGAGGATCTCGCACAGCTCTTCGAAATTCGTGTACAGGAAAGATTCCTGGTGATGGGCCAGGCACCACGCCGCCATGATCGACCCGCCGCGGGAGACGATCCCGGTCACCCGCTTGGCGGTCAGCGGGACGTAACGCAGCAGCACGCCCGCATGCACGGTCATGTAATCCACGCCCTGCTCGCACTGCTCGATCACCGTATCGCGGTAGATCTCCCAGGTGAGCGCGGTCGGATCGCCGTTGACCTTCTCCAGCGCCTGATAGATCGGCACGGTGCCGACCGGGACGGGGGAGTTGCGCAGAATCCACTCGCGTGTTTCGTGGATGTTCTTGCCGGTGGACAGGTCCATGATGGTGTCCGAGCCCCAGCGGGTTGCCCAGACCATCTTCTCCACTTCCTCGGCGATGGACGAGGAGACTGCCGAGTTGCCGATATTCGCGTTGATCTTGACCAGGAATTTCTTGCCGATGACGGCCGGCTCCAGTTCCGGATGCTTGTGGTTGGCCGGGATCACCGCGCGGCCCGCTGCCACTTCGTCCCGCACCAGCTCCGGCGAAACTCCTTCGCGGGCGGCGATGAACCGCATCTCCGGTGTGATGATGCCCTGGCGGGCCCAGGCCAGCTGGGTGTGCGGACCCTCTACCTGGGGTTTAGTCCAGGTGTCGCGTAGTTTCGGTAGACCGGCTTCCAGATCGATGACCGCCGTGTCATCGGTGTACGGACCCGAGGTGTCGTAGACGTCGAAGTGCTCACCATTGGTCAAGTTGATCCGGCGCACCGGAATGCGCAGCTCATCGACCTCGAGATAGTGCTTGACGCTGCCCTCGATGGGGCCGGTGGTGACGCTGTCGACAGGCGCGTTTCGGCCGTCGGACGCAGTGACGGATGCCATTCTTCCTCCCTACGCCGGCATTACCCGGTCAGGTTCATACGGTCGACGACCCTGGCGCCTCTCGGCTAGCCGTCCTCTCAGCCCGCTGGTGCGAGCACCCGCTGGTCTCGTGAAATCTTCTCCCGACCATACCTGGGCGATGACATGTGCGTTCGGCGTGTCGGCGGATAGCGGTGGATTCTTCGGCGAAGCCTGTGATTTCGGGGCATCAGCGCAGCTGGGCGGATCGGATACGGCCGGTGACTTCGCCCAGTCCGATTCGTGCCGAACCTGGGCCAGGAGCCGACGCGGTGATGGTGACCTCGTCGCCGTCTTCCAAGAAGGTACGCTCCTGTTCATTCACTCGAACAGGTTCGCTGCCGCCCCAGGTTAATTCGATGAATGAGCCACGTTCGTGCGCGGCGGCACCGGAGATGGTGCCTGAGGCGTACAGGTCGCCGGCACGGATGGACGCGCCGTTCGCGGTGAGGTGGGCCAGCATCTGTGCTGGTGACCAGTACATCTGGGCATAGGGCGGATATGCGACCGGTTGGCCGTTCCACGTCACGGCGAGATCGATGTCCAGGCCCCAATGCTGCGTTCCGCGCAAGTAGGGCAGCGGAGTGGGGGATTGTTCCGGCAGCGGTATCCGGGCGGCCTGGAGGGCGGCCAGCGGGGTGATCCACGGCGACATCGAGGTCGCGAAGGATTTGCCGAGGAACGGGCCGAGCGGTTGGTATTCCCATGCCTGGATATCGCGGGCGGACCAGTCGTTGATGAGCGCGACACCGAAGACCCGGTCTGCGAACTCATCGATATCGACCGGTACGCCGAGCTCCGAGCCGAGCCCGATCACGAAACCGAGCTCGGCCTCGATGTCCAGCCGCAGCGAGGGGCCGAAATCGGTTGCGCCCGAAGTGGTTCTGCGCTGACCGCAGGGACGTACCACCTCGGTGCCAGAGACCACCACAGTTCCCGCTCTGCCGTGGTAGCCGACTGGCAGGTGGCGCCAATTGGGCAGGAGCGGATCACCGTCTGGGCGAAACATCCTGCCCAGATTCGTCGCATGCTCGATGCTCGCGTAGAAGTCCACATAATCGCCGATCCGCACCGGCAGCCGCAGCGCCACATCGGCAACTGGATGCACTGCGGCCGCGTCGATCTCGCCGTCCACGAGTTCGCGCACCCGTTCGCGCACTTCGCGCCAGCGTGTCGGGCCCTGGGCCAGGAAGCCGTTCAGTTCCGGCGCCGCGAAAACCGGAGCGTCGAGAGTCGCGGCCAGATCGATGACCTGATCGCCGTACCGCACGCCTACCCGGAAATCCTTTCCGGCCGGGGCAAACACCCCATAGGGCAGATTGTCCGGACCGAATCGGGATTCGGTGGGCACCTCGACCCGGATCCTCATGCGGGCCCCCGTCCGGACCAGGTCCATGGGTAGCCGGGGTCTTCGCAGGCAAGCGCGCCTTCACCCAGTTCGAGCGGCCGGAAAGTGTCGACCATGACGGCCAGTTCGTCGAAGTACTCGACGCCGATACTGTTTTCGTAGGCGCCTGGCTGCGGTCCGTGGGCGTAGCCGCCGGGGTGCACCGATACCGAGCCCTGCGTGATGCCGGATCCTTTACGAGCCGCGTAGTCCCCGCCACAGTAGAACATGATCTCGTCGGAGTCGACGTTGGAGTGGTAATACGGTACCGGGATCGACAGCGGGTGATAGTCCACCTTGCGCGGTACGAAATTACAGATGACGAAGTTGTTGCCCGCGAAAGCCTGGTGGACGGGCGGCGGTTGATGGACGCGGCCGGTGATCGGTTCGAAGTCGTCGATATTGAAGGTGAACGGATACAGACAGCCGTCCCAGCCGACCACGTCGAACGGGTGCGTGGCGTAGACCATGCGGGTGCCGACGATCTGTCCAGCCGGGCGGTGCTTGACCAGGACCTCCACGTCGGTGCCTGTCGCGGCGCCCGGCTCGGTCGGGCCGTGTAGATCGCGCTCGCAATACGGGGCATGCTCGAGCAGTTGACCGAACCTGGACAGATACCGCTTGGGCGGTGTGATGTGACCGGTGCCCTCGATAACATACGCGCGCAATGGCTCCGGTCCCTCGGGCAGCCAACGGTGGGTTGTGGCGCGCGGGATGAGCACCTGATCGCCCTGCCGCGCGGGCAGCGGACCGAATACGGTTTCGACCAGCGCGGCGCCGGATTCCACGTACACCAACTCGTCGCCGATGGCGTTGCGGTACAGCGGCGACTCGCGCTCGGCGACCACGTAGGAGATGCGCACGTCCGCGTTGGCTAATAGCAGCCGCCGTCCGGTGACCGCGTCGGTCTCGGCTGGAGTGCTATCGGGGAACAGGGCGTGCAGGCGTAGATGTCGATGGCGCAGCGGGTGGTTCGGTGTGGTTGATTGATCGGGTAACTCCCAGACCGTCGAATCGACGAGAGCAGGTGGCAGTCCACGGTGATAGAGCAGGGCGGAGTCGCCGGAAAAGCCCTCCTCGCCCATCAACTCTTCGTAGTAGAGCCGACCTTGCTCATCGCGAAGCTGAGTGTGCCGTTTCGGTGGTATCACACCCACGTGCCGATAGAACGTCATGCTCGTATTTCTCCGCGGGACGATGGTCGGATAGTCGATCACCATCGTAGTGATGGGAGCTGGTAGCAGAAGTGGAATCAGAAGCTGTGTGCATTAATTTCACCGCTTCCACCGCTGTTCACCTGGCGAACTATCGGCTGATGGCCGGGTATGTCGGATAAATTGCCGTTCGGGCATTATGCTGAGTGTGCTTATCCGTCGTTCGCGGCGAATTCGGCGACCACCGGAGCGTGATCGCTGGCACCTTTGCCTTTGCGTTCCTCGCGGTCGACCGCCGCTTCGGTCACGCCCGCGGACAGCGTCGGGGAGGCGAGGATGAAATCGATGCGCATTCCTTCTTTACGCGGGAAGCGCAGCTGGGTGTAGTCCCAGTAGGTATAGACACCGGGACCTGGCGCGAACGGCCGCATGATATCGGCGTACCCGGCATCGATCACGGCGTGGAAAGCATCGCGTTCGGGTTGGGAGATATGCGTTTTGTCGGCGAAGTACTCCACCGACCACACGTCATCGTCGGTCGGTGCGATATTCCAGTCGCCCACCAGCGCGATCTTCGCCTGTGGGTCCGCAGCCAGCCAGCGGGCCGCATTGTCCCGGAGCGCGGCGAGCCATGCCAATTTGTAGGCATAGTGCGGATCATCCAGTGCGCGACCGTTGGGCACATACAGGCTCCACACCCGCAGGTCACCGCAGGTGGCCCCGATCGCGCGAGCCTCGACCACCGGATTGTCGAGCAGCGATTCCCCGGCGGTCTTGTCGAACCCCGGTTGATCCGGAAAGGCGTACTCGATATCGGTGAGGCCGACTCGGGAGACAATCGCGACTCCATTCCACTGGTTGAGGCCGAGATGGGCCACCTCGTAGCCGAGCGAGTCGAAGCGTTCGAACGGGAACTGGTCATCCCGGCACTTGGTCTCTTGGATGGCCAGCACATCGATGTCCTGCCGGTCGAGCCAATCGGCGACCCGGTCGATTCGGGAGCGGATCGAGTTGACGTTCCAGGTGGCGAGACGCACAGTGATCTTTCCTTCGTGAGCGGGGACGGATCTGTTCTATCTCAGGCTGCCCGGTTCAGTGAAAGGTGCGGGTGCCGCGTAGCGGTAGGCGTGATGTTCGAGGAAGCCGAGCCGGCGATACATCGCGCATGCGGCTGTGTTCGTAGCCGCCACCTGCAGGTAGGCATGTGTAGCACCGCGACAACTACCCCAGCGCACCAGTTCGGCGCAGATCAGCGCGCCGAGGCCGTGCCTACGGTGTGCGGCGGCAACGGCTACGCAGGCGAGGCCGACCCAGCGTTTGCCGTCCGGTGCGGTGGTGAGCGCGCCGCGGCCGATCGCGAGGGGGCGGGGCAGGCCGAGTGCGGCGAAGCCGAGTTCGCCGTCGTGGATCGCGGTAAGCACGTCGGTATCTGGTGTGGGGGCCGAAACTACCTGCCCGGCGGGATCCTCGCCGCTGTAGCGGTGTAAGCCCAGCCAGTTGTCGTCCGGCTCGGGAGCGATGCGCACCATCGAAGGCCCTTGCGGCAGGACGAAATTGTCGATATCGATGGCCAGCACGAGCGTCTCTCCCTCGCTGTGCCAGCCGTGCGGGACCATCGCTAGCCGATCGGGCAGTGCGAGTTGCAGGGGCAGGCCGTGCGCGGTGTACCACGCGCCGATCCGATGCAGTGTCTGCGCGGACATGGCGGCAGGCTGCGCGGAGCTACCTAGTGGCACAGCGGAATTCGCGCGCCGAGTGTAGCCGTGGCCCGCGCGCGCCAGCCAGCCGTCGATCCAGGTGTGTGCGGTGCCGGGCCAGGCCGAGGCAGCGGCAGCTTCCAGCGCGCGGATCTCGGCCGTGCGGATCGGTCGGGGTCCGATAGCCTTCAACGCGACTACTTGATCGAATGTCACCGAGACGACCCGACCGTCGGCGCCACGCACAGTCGGCGGATCCAGGCAGAGGAGTTCGCCGATCACATCGGTCAGCGGCTGGGGATAACCCGCAGGAAGCCGGTAGCGCAGCACTACACGGCGGCCGATCGGGATATCGGGCAGGTGGGCACCGGGATCAGTCATCGTGCCCGAACGGGTCGGGGTCGGTGCCGGGCAGCCAGTTCAGACCCGGTGTGCCCCAGCCGTTGCGTTTGATCGCTTTTTTCGCCGCTCGTGCGTTTCGGCCGATCAGCACATCCACATAGAGATACCCGTCGAGATGGCCGACTTCGTGCTGGAGCATGCGGGCGAAGAAACCTTTGCCCTCCACTTCGACAGGTGCGCCGTGTTCATCGGTCCCGGTTACCTTGGCCCATTCGGCGCGGCCGGTGGGGAACTGCTCGCCGGGCACCGAAAGACAACCCTCTTCGTTGTCGGGATCGGGCATGGTCTCCGGGATATCCGAGGTCTCGAGCACCGGGTTGATCACCGCTCCGCGGCGGTGGGTCGCAGTACCGTCCGCGGCGACTTCAGGGCAATCGTAGACGAACAAGCGCAGCCCGATCCCGACTTGGTTGGCCGCGAGCCCGACGCCGTGTGCCGCGTCGAGAGTGTCGTACATATCCGCGATGAGCGGAGCCAATTCCTCCGGTGATTGGGTGACTCGAGTGGTCGGGGTGTGCAGAACCGGGTCGCCGACGATCACGATCGGGAGGATTGCCATGGGCCAATTATGGCCGTGGGTTCCCAGTCTGAGCATTCCGGGTGTTCAGAGGGTGACACGCTCTATTCGCAGGTAGTGAACACGCCGTGACGTGAGCCGTGGCATCCGTGGCAGGCGTGGTTGAATGATCCGGAACGCACACGACCAGGATGTGCGTGGTCGGGCACGTGCATGATCCGGAATAAAAGCGACAGATTTCGTCTGGTGGATACTCGGCGAGGGAGCGAGATGGACGGCGCAGTGGCACGGAATCCTTCCGTGGTCGAGGGCGGTTCTTCCGTGAGCGAAGATGTCACGGTGACGACCGGCCTCGTCGGGAACGTCGACGGTCTGAGTCGTCGTGAACTCGATATCTTGGCCTTCGAGCGGCAATGGTGGAAGTACGCCGGCGCAAAGGAAGAAGCCATTCGCGAGCTGTTCGGCATGTCGCCCACTCGGTACTATCAGGTGCTCAATACCGTGGTCGACCGACCAGAGGCGTTGGCTGCCGATCCGATGCTGGTGAAGCGGCTGCGTAGGCTGCGCGCGAGCAGGCAGAAAGCGCGAGCGGCGCGACGACTCGGTTTACGGGTCTGACCGGTGATGCGGACCCGGATTCGCCCGGCAGGACTAGGCTCACCAGGGTGAGTTACCCGAACCCCACCCCTGGTGGGCTACCGTTGCGTGCGCTGGCGATGGTGCTGATCGCACTGGCCATCGTCTTCGCGGTCCTCGGCGCGATCTCGCTGTCGAATTCCGACGCTGGTGTCTCCAACGCATCGGGGACCGACGCGCCTTCGGCGACCACTCGACCGGAGACTTCCAGCGTGGTCGCGGCGACCAGCGTTGCGGCGAGTACGTCGACGCCCGAAGTGCCGCCCGCGATCACTCCTCCGGCCCAGGCCGCAGGCCCAGCGGTCCGTTCGGTGCCGGTACGAGTACTCAACAACAGCATGATCACCGGGCTCGCGGCCAAAACGGCCAACCGGCTCGCGGCGAGTGGGTGGACGATCGCGGAGACGGGGAACTTTGCTGGCACGAATATCCCGGAGACCACCGTGTTCTACGGTAATGCGCCCATAGCCGAAGAGGCGGCGCGAGCTATCGCGGCAGAGCTCGGCGCTGTGGTCGCCCCGAATTCCAGTGTGGTCGGAGGCTCGGGGACTGGTGTCACGGTGATCGTCACGGGCAACTGACCCGATATTGCGCACAAGCCCGGTGGCGGCACAGCACACGGCCCTGTCGGGGCGCGACAGGGCGGTCGTGGCATCATCTTGTCCGGTAGCGAACCTGTCCACTCAGCTTTACTCGTAAACTCGGTACTCGTAAAGGAGTTCCCCGAATGGTCTCGTCCACAACTCGTCGCCTGTCTTGGCGGACTGTGACCCCGATGCTCGCGGTCGCGGTCTTCGGCCTCGCAGCCTGCTCGAACAGTCAGGAATCGAGCGACGTCAAGGGAACGACCCCGCCGGTATGGACCTCTTCCCCCGCTCCGGCGGGCGAGTCGGGGACCGGGCACGGCGCGCAGGGCAGCGGTGGCCAGCTGACGGCGGAGTTGAAGGACCCCGAGGGTGCTTCGGTCGGTACCGCGAGTTTCGCCCAGGAAGGCGGCCATCTCCAGGTCACCGTCAAAGCGCATGGGCTGCGTCCTGGTTTCCACGGTTTGCATATACATCAGGTGGGCAAATGCGAACCGGATTCGGTCGCGCCGACCGGCGGCCCGGCGGGCGATTTTCTTTCCGCCGGTGGACATCTGCAGGTCGGCAGCGCCAACGCGCATCCGGCCAGTGGTGATCTGACCTCGCTCGAAGTGCGTTCCGACGGTATGGCCGAGTTGGTCACCACCACAGACTCCGTCACCCTGGACGACATCAAAGGCAAGTCCCTGATCGTCCACGCCGGCGCTGACAACTTTGGCAATATCCCCGGCCGTTACGGACGTGCGGGCGGCGCGACGGGCCCGGACGAGACGACCCTGGCCACGGGTGACGCGGGTGGCCGCGTCGCATGCGGCGTCATCGAGTAGAACTGGTGGCATATGACCGGGGCAGGAATCGAACACGTTCCATTCCCAGGCTCGCCCCGGCCCACCATCGGGGTCGAGTGGGAGATCGCCCTGGTGGACAAGACAACCCGTGATTTGTCGAATACCGCTGCGACAGTTTTCGACTCAGTCGGTGACCTGCGCGCACACGACGGCACACCTCAGGTCACCAAGGAGTTGCTGCGCAACACCGTGGAAATCGTCACCGGCGTACACGATACGGTCGGCGCAGCGGTCGAGGATCTGACCAGCACTATGAACACGGTGCGGCGGGTGGCCGACTCGTTCGGTGTCGATTTGTTCTGCGCGGGCACTCACCCGTTCGCGCAGTGGTCGGCTCAGCAGCTGACCCGCTCGGAGCACTACGACGAGCTGATCGAGCGCACGCAGTGGTGGGGTCGTCAGATGATGATCTGGGGTGTGCATGTGCATGTCGGGATTTCCCACCGAGACAAGGTCTTTCCGATCCTGAATTCACTGCTGCTGTCCTACCCGCATCTGCTTGCGTTGTCCGCCTCTTCACCGATGTGGTCTGGAGCGGACACTGGTTACGCCAGCAATCGGACATTGATGTTCCAGCAGTTGCCGACCGCGGGCCTGCCGTTCCAGTTCGAGAACTGGACGCAATTCGAGCATTTCGTATACGACCAGCTCAAGACTGGCGTATTCACCCAGCTCGGCGGCATGCACTGGGACATTCGCCCGGCACCGAAGTGGGGCACCATCGAGGTACGTGTATGCGATGGGATATCCACGCGCACTGAGCTGGCCGCGATGGCCGCGCTCATCCACTGTCTGATCGTCGATCTGGATCATCGTGTGGAGAATGGCGAGACCCTGCCCGCTCTTCCGCCGTGGCATGTGCAGGAGAACAAGTGGCGGGCTGCCCGCTATGGTTTGGACGCGATCATCATCACCGACGCCGACAGCAACGAGCGACTGGTCACCGATGACCTCGACGACCTGTTGAACAGATTGGAGCCGACAGCCGCACGGCTCGGCTGTGCGGCGGAGCTCGCGCTGGTCGCCGAGATTCCGAAGCGGGGCGCCTCCTATCAGCGGCAGCGCCGGGTTGCCGCAGCGGCTCAGGGCGATTTGATCGCGGTGGTGGATGCGTTGGTCGGGGAGCTGAATCAGTAGCATTGTGGGATAGCTCATTGTTGTTCAGCTGGCTAAAGGGGCGGTGTTCACCCTCCATTTACTATTAGCGACGTGCTTGTCGAAGACCCGGGTGCCGGAGTGGGAGCAGCAGCGCCGAGCAGTCGAAGACGGCGGACCGGCTCTTGGGTCGCGGTGATAGCAGCGACCGTACCTGCCCTGCTGATCGCGTTGCAGGTGGTCGCGGCTCGACAGGGATTCGAAGGTCCTTTGGCGAGTCTGTGGCGAGATTACCTGGGCACGCCGAAATCCATGTCGGTGCCGTGGGCCGGGTTGTTTCTCGCACTGGTGGGCATTTCGGTCCGGCGCCGGCTGGTCGCGGTAGGCCCTGCGGTGGTCATCGATGTGGTGTGGGCGGGTTTCCGGCTATTGACCGGGGCGCCGTTTGCGATCGGCAACGGCCCGACTCTCGTACTCACCGCGCTGGGACTGCTGGCCTGGCTACGCTGGACAGGCGTCGAACGCCGCGACGCCCTGCGTTCGGTCGCGCTCGGAGCGCTGCTCATTCTGGCTACCAAGGTCGGCGACGTGTGGTTGCACATCACCGTGCTCAGCCGCCCTGCGGTATTCGACGAGTATGTGCTCTTGGCCGACCGCGCATTGGGCGATCCGGCCTGGGTCTTCGGCCGCGTGGTCGATGCGCTCGGGCCAGTGGGCTATGCGGTACTGCATTGGGTTTATATCGAGCTGCCGGTAGCGGCGATCGTCGTGGCCGTCTGGCAGCTGCGCCGCGTGGTGCCGACGCGGCAGTGGCCATCGCACTATCTGGTGCGTACCTTCCTCGCGCTCGGGCTCATCGGACCCCTGATCTACGTGCTGTTCCCCGTTGTCGGCCCGATATTCGCGTTCGGTCCGGAGGGCAGCGGAATGCAGGTGGGCGATTACTGGCCTGCTGTGGTGCCGCCGATCGATCGGAATCCGGCGCCGCTGCTATTCGACGCGCAGACTCCACGTAACTGTATGCCGTCCATGCACACAGCGTGGGCATTGTCGCTGTTCCTGCATACCAGGCGAGACATCGACGGCAGTCCCGCTCCGCGCTGGCTGCGCTGGGGCGGGACATTCTGGTTGGTGGCCACCTTGGCGGCTACCTTGGGTTTCGGCTATCACTACGGTGTCGATTTGGTCGCGGGTGCAGTGTTGTGCCTTACCATCGAGTCGGCGTTACGTGCTCCAGAGCGTGGCTGGGGATGGTTCCGGGTCCGGCTGGTCGCCGGTGGTGCGGTGGTACTGGCCGCGCTGTTGTTGTCCTATCGGTATCTCGCGGTGGTCATGGCCGAGTACCCGATGCTCGCGGGCACTGTTGTGCTCGGGCTGCTGGCCGGATCGATCGCAGCGTTCCACATGACCTGGTTCGCGAGCGCGCGAGTGCCGCGGCAGACCGCCCTGAGTTCGGAGTGCTATCGATAATGATCCGCTTCTGAGCCGCCCTCGGAATGCGCTGTGTCAAGTGGCCGGAGTTTGTACAGTAAGATCAGTCCGATCGCGCTACCTATGACGATGGCGAGCGCGGCACGTCCTGGTAGGGCACCGTGTATCTGCGTATCGTGGCGCCAGTCCGAGTTCGCGTTCGGCAGCGCCGAGATCACGGTAGGGAGATAGAGTGCGGTGATCGCGAGAACCCCGCTGGGCGCGTAGCGCGGCCGTGCCGTGCCGCAGCAATAGCCTGCGGTCACCGCGATGACGGCGCTGACCACGGCGAACGCTGCGGGGCTTGTGACCGTCGGGGTGATTATGGCGGAGATCGAGAGGCTCGTAATGAGCAGAATGGCGAGAGTGGCCGAGGGCAGCCGACACCCGACCGCGACACCGATGGCCGTCAGTGCGAGCAGTACTACTCCGCCCCAGCTGGGCTGTGTCGTATAACCTACCGCACCCACTACCGAGGTGAAACTCACGGCCAAGTACACGCCAGTGCCGTCGCGGCCGGGCAACAGCATGGCCGCGGCTGTCGCGCTGACAATCGTCGCGGCCACGATGACCCCGATCTCCACCGTATGGCTCGCTGTGGGCAGCTTGTCGTACTGGTGGCTGAGCCATGCGGTGCCCGCTAGGGTGGTCAGGGCGAGCACCATCGCAGCGAGGATCGGCGCCACCGGCAACGTGATCGCCATCTGCGGTTCTTCCAGCTTCTCGGTGCGTTCCCAGTTGCGTGCGATACTGAGCACTAGCAGAGCCAGAGCTATTTCGACCATCCAGTGTGGTGGGGTCTCCAGCATCGCGTACGGATTCCGTTCGATACCCATGAATTCCGCGAGGTCGCCGAAGCTGAAGAATCCGACGCCGCCTACCGCGAACGCCGCGCCGGTCAGTGGTCGGCGGAGCACTGCGGCGCCCAGCCCACCGAGCACCACCGCGGCGCACATCGAGTCGATGTAGTTCTCTGTGGTGAGCATCTCGGCTGACGGAGATCGCCCGCCCGCGATATGGTTGAGCAACTGCACCAGCAGGGCGACCGCTGCCGCGATCCAGCCGGCCAGCGGCTGGGCGGTCATGGTGACCAGCACAGCCGTCGTGACCGCGAAGACCACCGCCAGCGCCGAGCTGCGCGGCGCGCTGTCGAGCAAACTGATGATCTGATACGGCGTCGCCTCGCCGTAGGTATCGATGGCGTCCGGCAGAAACAGCGTGATCCCCGCGACCGCGGCTGCTGTGCAGGCCGTCGTCGCGTCGACCACCTCGCCGACTCTGCGCACGACTGTCGAAGATACCCGCGATGCCCCTGGTATCCGACGATTATCGCGGACTTACCGGTGCATGTCTCGTGGTTGAAGGATTCGTCAGAATCTGTTGCCGGGTTTTCCGCGAAGTTCGGCTCGGCTAGAGATAGCGGCTTTCACTTCCCGCTACGTGCTCGCGATTGCGCGCGTAGCGGCGCAGCGCATCGAGCTGAAGCGGGTCGAGTGAGGGGCGTACGACTGCCTTACCTGCCAGGATGTCGGTCGCGGAAACGTCAGCGGCATCCACATTCCGGCGCATCGCTGCGAGCGCTGCCTCGCGCAGTAGGGCGGTGCAGTCGGCGGCAGAGTATCCGTCCAGCTCTTGGGCCAGTGCGTCGAGGTCGACATCGCCGGCCAATGGGACCGTCCTACTCACGGTACGCAAGATCTCTCGCCGGGCCGCGGTGTCGGGTGGCGGTACGAAGACCAATCGTTCCAGCCTGCCCGGACGCAGTAGTGCCGGATCTATCAGTTCCGGCCGGTTGGTCGCGCCGAGCACCACCACATCGCGAAGTGGCTCTACACCGTCGAGTTCGGTGAGTAGTGCCGCTACCACCCGGTCGCCGACACCGGCGTCGGCGCTTCGACCGCGGCGCGGTGCCAGCGCGTCCACCTCGTCCAGGAAGATCAGCGAAGGTGCGGAATCACGTGCGCGCTGGAACAATTCTCGCACCGCGCGCTCCGATGAGCCGACCCACCGATCCATCAGTTCGGCCCCCTTGACCGCGTGCACGCTGAGCTGGCCGCTGCCAGCCAACGCACGGACCAAAAAGGTCTTGCCACAACCGGGCGGGCCGTAGAGCAATACGCCGCGCGGTGGATCGATGCCGAGGCGAGCGAACGAATCCGGGTGGCGCAGCGGCCACAGCACTGCCTCGGTCAATGCTTGTTTGGTCTCTGCCATATCGCCGACGTCATCGAGACTCAGGCTACCGATGGCGAGCGCTTCCATCCCCGACCGCGACAGTGGCCGGATCACCGCGAGCGCCCCGAGCAGGTCCGGCTGGGTGAGCTGCGGTTCGCCGTGCTCCTTGGCTCGGGAAGCCGCGCGCAGCGCCGCCTCCCGGCACAGCGCTGCCAGATCGGAAACTACAAAACCAGGGGTGCGTGCTGTGATCTCCTCCAGTCTCAAGGCCGATGTCGGTACTTGGCGTAGCAGCTGCTCCAGCAGGGCTTTGCGCACCGCTGCGGTCGGCAATGGCAGCGCGAGCTCGCGGTCACACAGGTCTGGCGCTCGCAGCCGCTGATCGATCCTGGCCGGATGCGCGGTGGTCGCCAAGAACGCGACGCACGGTTCGGCGATCGCGGCACGCAGTTGGTCGAGGATGAGTGTGGCGACCGGTTCGGCGTCCACCGGCAGTAGAGCGTCGATATCAGTGATGAGCAGGACACCCCCTTGACCGGAGCCGATCTCGGCCACCGCCTGGGCCACCTCGCGCAGCCGGGTACCGCTCTCGGCCGCACCGATGACCGGACCGTCCAGCTCCACTATCCGCCGCGGCGAGGTAGCCGCGCGTGCCAGTGTGGTCTTGCCCACCCCGGCAGGGCCGGTGATCAGCACACCGAGATGTGGTCGTGCCCCGAGTGTCCGTAATAGTTCCGGCTCGTCCAAGGCGAGGCTGAGCCATTCGGTGAGCTTCGCGGCTTGGCCACGCACGCCGACCAGGTCCTCGAACGATACGCGTGGTGTGGTGTTCTTGGCCGCCGTGGTCCGGCCCGTCGTGGCGGCGTTGGTGCCTGCTGCCGTGCAGAAAACAACGGCCTCGGTGGCTCCGCGCGAGGCCTCGCCGACCGGAATCGGCGTTCCGGCTGATGCCAGATCGGCGGCGTCCCGCGCGGCGACCACCCCGGCCCCCCAGACAACCGCGGTGTTCGGTTGGATGCTCACCGGTCCACGTGGGTCGGTGGCGGTAACTGTGAGCAGTTCTGTGGTCCACGCGATACCGAAGGTGCGGGAAAGTGCCTGGGTGGCTGCCGTGGAGCTGGTGTCGGGGCCTAGATCGCGGGGCAGAAGGGAAACCGCGTCGCCCACTGTGACCACCTTGCCGAGCAGCGCCTGGCGCAGCGTCGTGGCTGGAATCGCGCGGGTGGCATGCACTGAGCCGCTGACCGAGACCTGTCGCGCGCCGTGCACTGCCGCGGGGGTGACGATTACTGTCGCGTTCTCGCGCAGCCCGGCGTTGGACAATGTGACATCGTCGAGCAGCGCGATCCCGGCGGGTGTTCCTCGGCGCGCGAAGCCTGCCACCGCTGCCGTGCGCCGCACGCCGACCAGCGCGATCCCATCCCATTCCCGCAGTCCGAGCGCGGTCAGTACTTCCGGATGCAGCCGGACTACCCCGCGCCGAGTATCGGCGGCGGAAGGGTTCAGTCGGGCGGTGAGCGCCAGTTCTGCCACGGTGTCATTCTGCCGTGGATTCCCGCCGTAGGTCACGATCCGAGTTCCCGCCATAGTGGGCTGAATACTGGTGCGCTTCGGTTCGAGCGGGAGCCGTAGCGATGCTTCGAATTGTTAATGTTGTCACAGAACTGGGTGCGCTGACTATTTACGGCACATGCGGTGGTGCCAGTCGGCTCGCTGTTTTTGTGCTGCCGAGACGGTCTTCCGTAAATAGGGCATGCCACAGTGGCAATCGAAACCCTTCCCAGGTCCACCTGGTCAACGGTAGCGAATTCTCCTGCGATCACCCGATTCGGCTATATTCCGGCAAATCGGTAGCCGGAGTGCGGATGAGGGCTCCGGAGACCGGAAAGTACTGTCTGCCAATAGTTTGACGCGTGTTGTACATTCTTCGGGCGGCCGGTCCATAGGGGACGGCCTGTTCTTGGAGGGGAATCCTGGAATGAAGTTGCGTAAATTCAGTACTGCCATCGTGCTTCCCATCGCCGCTGTCGGTATCGCCGCGGGCACCGCGCAGGCCCAGCCGTCGGCTGTCGACCAGCACATCGCGGTGGTCGCCGGGGCATCAGGGGCGACCACTGTGCCCGCGGCCGTCGCACCCGATGCGGATCAGGCGTTCCAGGCCGCTGCTGCGTTCCAGCCGGCTCCCGCTGCCGCGGCCCCGGTGACCGCCACGCAGGTCGAGCCCGTCGCTGCCAGTGTGCCTGCCGATATCGCGACCGACCCGAACGCGCAGAACTCCGATCCAGTCGCCAATGGCGCCGCGGCGGGCGCGGGGATCGGTGCGGCGTTCGGTGCCATAACCGGTGCGGTCGCCGGACTGCCGCTCTACATCGTCGGCGCCGTGCCACTCGCCGCTATCGGCGCGGTCAACGGTGCGATCAATGGGGCCATTATCGGCGCCCTCATCGGTCTGATCGCTCCGCAGGCTGTGCCGCAGGTGTTGCCCTGATAACCGCTGCACACGGGTAGCAACCAGAAAGGCGGGCAGTAGGTCCGCTGTGGATCGAGTCGAATCCGGCCGCGCTCGACGGGACAGCACCATGTCCCCTCGGGTGCGGCCGGACGTCAATTCGGCACGATCCCGGCGGCGACTGCGACCGGTATGTCGGTCACACTGGGCGACAGGCACACCAGCTTGGCGGTGCCGAGCGCCACGTTCGGACTTCCTTCGAGCGGGTTACCTGGATTCTCCGCCAGGATCTGTTCGATCAACGATCTCTCGACATCGGTGTCCAGCTTTTTGAATCCCCCGCACGTGGTGTCGGACGCGGTGCTGCGCGAGGGGCTGTTCCCCTTCGGCCTGTTCGCCGGTACCTCTATACCGGAGGCCGAGGTACCGGTATCGGCCGAGCTTACGCGCGGTCCGGTCGCACCGGCGGACTCCTCTGCTCCCCCGCAGCCGACCAGCAGGAAACCTGCCGTCCCGATGACCGAGACGATGACGAAAGTTCGCTTCATACTCTGCTTTCCCGCGCATCGTATTGCCGGGACATCCGGCACGTCCGGTGCAGCGTACCGGTCCGTGTGGAAGCGGACGCCGCGATACTCGGCACTGTCGGCGGTGAGTACTTCGGTAGTGGTGCGCACCTCGATGTACGGGATCTGTGTGATCTGCTGGATCAGATCAGAGCAGCTGATTGCGGACCAGGAATTCGTGGTTCCGCGACGAGTGTGGTGATCAGCGGTTGCCGAAATACGATCCTGGTCACGTTCGGGTCGTCATCGACATTCAGGATGGCCGGTTTCGTAGCAGCTGGTGAAGTCACCTGACGAATACGGCGCCTCTCGACATAATTCGGGACAGATGCTCACCGAGGGCTCAGAGCCGGTGGTGCTGGAAGAGATCGAGCTCGGTTGGGGTGAGTAGTCGTTCCAGGCGTTCTTCCTTCGCGGCTGTTTCGGAGCCACGCGATGACATCGATGTGTCGTGGGCCTGTCGCCCATCCTCGGATTCAGTAGCAGGTAGTAACGGAACCTGATTTGCAGGTCGACGATGCAGCAGGGAGCGCAGTTTCACGGCCGATCACCTCACGTTGGGACGTCGAAACTCGGAGGCAGTGTCTGATGCTTCATCTATCTGTCATTGTGCGCCGCCTATTACACCGGCTGTTGTTCGAGCGGTAAAAATGTGACGCAACTGTCTTCTCAACTAAAATGTGCTCTAGAAGTCAGAAATCGTCCGGGCAGATCTTCGTCCGGACAGGCCTTCATCGGCTCGTCGTATGTATCTCGGAGGCAGTCTTGCCGAACAATCTCGAAGTCGCCATCGACATCTCCGCGCCGCCGGAACAGGTGTGGGAGGTGGTCTCAGACTTGAAGCGAATGCCGGAGTTCAGCCCACAGTGTGTGCGTATGGTGATGCTCGGCTCGATCAAAGCGGGCACTTGGATGCTCAACCTCAACCATGACGGCATGAAGTACTGGCCGACCACTGCCCGCATTGTGCGATACGAGCCGAACCAGGCATTTGCCTTTCGGATCAACGAGAACCGCACCGTATGGAGCTACACCCTGGAGCCGACCGAGAACGGTACTCGGTTGATCGAACGCCGGGATGTGCCCAATGGCACCACATGGTTCTCGCGTACGGCGATCAAAGCGGTGCTCGGCGGTGAACTGTCGTTCGAGGACGCACTGGTCCGTGGTATGAACCAGACTCTGGACAAGATCAAGCTCGCGGTCGAGGCACACGCCTGATCATGGAATGTGGCGGGACCGGCTTCGGATGATCACGGAGCCGATCCCGACCTTCCTGGCGCAGGGTATTCGCCGAGGCGGTGTCCCGGTATGCCGATACAGTGCCGGTGCTCGGGCGCGGCGCTGAGCCTTACCGCCAATTGGGCAGGTGCACGACCTGAGCCGCGTAGGACAAGCCCGCGCCGAACGCGATGAGCAGCGCCGCGTCTCCCGGCTTCGACTTGCCTGTGCGCAGCAGCGACTCCATGGCCAGCGGGACCGACGCAGCTGAGGTGTTGCCCGCCTCCTCGATGTCGGTGGCGATCGCGCAGTGTTCGGGCAGTTTCAGCACCCGGGCCATGATCTCGATGATCCGGCCGTTGGCCTGATGTGGGATCATCGCGTCCAGATCATCGGGGGACAAGCCGGCGCGGTCGATCGCGTCGAGGCACACCTTCTCCAAAGAGTGTGCCGCCCATCGGAATACCGCGGTACCTTCCATGGCCATGTAGGGCCTTACCGCGTCCAGACCCTTCTCATCGATTTCCGCGAAGAACTCCATCCAGTCCTTGTCCTGCCGGATGGCATGGTGCTGTGTACCGTCCGAGCCCCAGACCGTAGGACCGATGCCCTGTTTGTCGGAGGGGCCGACGATCACCGCGCCCGCACCGTCTGCGAAGAGGAAGGCGGTGGCGCGATCGGTGGGGTTGACGGTGTTGGTCAGCTTCTCCACGCCGATCACCAGGATATGTCCGGCGGTGCCTGCTCGGACCAAGTCCGATGCGAGGGCAAGCGCGTGGCAGAAGCCGGCACAGCCGGCCGAGATATCGAAAGCGGCGGCACCATTCATACCGAGTTCGGTGGCGATGGGCGGGGCCGCGGCCGGTGTCAGCAGTAGATGTGTCGATGTGGCGACGATGAGGCAATCGATTTGGTCGACCGCGACACCCGAAGATTCCAACGCGTCGCGGGCAGCCGCGACACTCATGCTCTGAATCGTTTCCGATTTGTCGGCGAACCTTCGGGTCTTGATGCCCGATCTGGTCCGGATCCACTCATCGCTCGAATTGATCGGTCCTGCGACCTCGTCGTTGGTGACCACCCGAGCGGGGCGGTAAACGCCGAGCCCGAGAATCGCCGTATGCTCTGCCCCGGTGGTCTGGGCTATGCGAGCAGCCATCTGCGTCTCCTATATACCCTGCGGTGGCGCCGTCAGATTTCCCGAAGCATCGAAATCCGTGACTCTCCGGCCTCTGCCTGTGCGACGATGGATATGAGGCACCCTCATATTAGCCCGAGAACTGTCCACATGGCGTGCGTATTTCGACAATCATCTGGGTATCTCCTCGACGTATGCCGCTGTTGCTCGCGGTGTGGTCCAACTAGTGATGCGAGGACACCATGCTAGGTCTCGGGATTGTCGGATGGATCATTATCGGCGGTCTTGCCGGATGGATCGCCAGTAAGATCATGAAGACGGATGCTCAGCAGGGCATCCTCCTCAATATCGTGGTCGGGGTGGTCGGTGGTCTACTCGGTGGGTTCCTACTGAGAATGTTCGGGGTCGATGTCGAAGGCGGCGGGCTCTGGTTCAGTTTCTTCACCTGCCTTGGCGGCGCGGTCATCTTGTTGTATCTGGTGAAGCTGGTCACGGGCCGTACAGCCAGGTCCTGACGTCGCATGCCACAGGCTCTTTTCCCGTAAGGTGTGAACGCTTGCGCCGACCATATCGTCCAGGGGCGCAACCTGTCTGCATCGAGCACGAAAGAGGAGCCTGTGGCCCGCCGTCCCACCCCGCCCGGCACGCCTGAACGTACCGCGGTCGGTCACATCGCCGACCTGGTCGGTCATGCGATTCCCCCATTGCATCCCGCCGGGCTCCCATTCGTCGCGGCGCCGGTCGCGATCGCCGTTCTCGGCGGCAAGCGCCGCTGGGTACGGCGAGCCGGACTTCTCGTCGCGGCGGCCTGCGCGGCGTTCTTCCGTCATCCGCGCCGAGTGCCGCCGGATCGGCCTGGGGTCGTGGTCGCTCCCGCCGATGGTGAGATCGCTGTTGTCGATACCGCCACCCCCCCTGCCGAATCTGACCTCGGTGAGCAGCCGTTGCCCAGGGTCAGCATCTTCTTGTCCGTGCTGGACGTACACGTACAGCGCATGCCGGTCTCCGGCATCGTGCGTACGGTGTCGCACCGGCCTGGACAATTCCGTTCCGCCGACCTGCCCGAGGCCAGCTCGGTGAACGAGCGCACCAGTATGGTGCTGGAAACGCCGGATGGGCGACAGGTCGTCGTCGTGCAGATCGCCGGGCTGCTCGCTCGCCGGATCGTTTGCGACGCGCAGGTCGGTGATGTGTTCGCCACCGGCGACACCTATGGCCTGATTCGCTTCGGCTCGCGGGTCGACATCTACTTCCCGCCCGGCACCGAGCTGCTGGTGCGGCCCGGTCAGCGTACTGTCGGCGGCGAGACCGCGCTCGCCGCGTTCGGCTCGATCATCGACGCGTGATGGAAGTGGCGATATCCACCCGCCGCCATCGGCGAACCGTCCGGCCACTGCCGAGCATTGTCACCATCCTGGCATTGTGTGCCGGGCTGTCGGCGGTGAAATTCGGATTCGACGGCAAACTCAACATCGCGTTGGCGATGGTCGGCGCGGCAGCCGTACTGGACACTCTGGACGGCAGATTGGCCAGGATGCTCGCCGCCACTACGAAGATGGGCGCCGAGCTGGACTCGTTGTCGGATGCTATCGCCTTCGGTGTAGCCCCCGCGTTGGTGCTCTATGTGAGCTTGCTCGACAGCAACAGTGCGGGATGGATTGTCGCCCTGTTGTTCGCGGTCAGTATCGTGCTGCGGTTGGCCCGGTTCAACACCTCGATGGACGATGACACTCAGCCGGACTGGGCGCGCGACTACTTCGTGGGTGTGCCCGCTCCGGCGGGCGCGCTCATCGCGATGGTGCCGGTGGCGTTGCTGGTGCAGTTCGGTGACGGCTGGTGGGTCGGCTTCTACGAGGTCGCGGCCTGGACAGTGTTCGCGGCCGCGTTATCGGTCAGCACGATACCCACGCTGGCCATGAAGTCGGTGTCGGTAGCCCCGCAGGCGGCGGCCGGGCTGCTGGTGCTGGTCGCGCTCGCCGCGGCAGCGCTGGTCACCTATCCGATCGTGCTGTTGCTGGTGCTGGTCGCGCTGTATTTGGGACACATTCCTTTCGCCTGGTATTCGAAGCGCTGGGTGGCCGCGCGCCCGGAGACCTGGCAGCACAAGCCTGCCGAGCGGCGTGCTCAGCGTCGTGCGGACCGGCGACGGCCCGAACTCCGGCGTCCGGTGATCCGAGGCTCGTCGGCGCGGCTCCGGTTACGTCGGCCGGGCGGTAGACGTTAGGACGAGAATTCGCCTCCGGGCGCGCGACAGCCCGCGTCGGCATGCGGTCGCGTCGGCATTGCGTGACACTTCGCTCATGCTCGGCAGGTACGGTCGTATCCGGCGAATACGGGAGAAGGTGGCTTTGTGGAGCCGGACGGTCTGCGGGAATTCCAGGAGCAGCGACCGCGATTGTTCGCACTGGCCTACCGCATGCTCGGCTCGGCGAGTGCGGCCGAAGACGCTGTGCAGGAGACCTATCTGCGCTGGGAGGGCGCTGACCGCGACCGGATCCGCTCTGCCGAAGCGTGGTTGACCACGGCGCTGGTCAATCTTTGCCGCACGTGGTTGGTTTCGGCGCGGGCAAGGCGAGAGAGCTATATCGGACCGTGGTTGCCCGAACCGGTGTCGACCGCGCACGGCGAACTGGGTCCATTGGAGCGTGCCGAGCAGCGCGAGCTGGTTTCGCTCGCATTGCTGACCACTCTGGAACGGTTGACTCCGGCCGAGCGTGCCGTTTTCGTGCTGCGTGAGGCGTTCGGGTACGCACATCGCGAGATCGCCGCCATGCTCGACCTGACCGAGGCCAATTCACAGCAGATATTCCGGCGCGCTGGGCTACGGGTGCGCGAAGGACAGGCTCGTTTCGGTGTTTCGGCCGAACACGCCCGCGAGCTCGTCGAGCGGTTTCTGCGGGCGGCGCGTGAGGGCGATATCGGGTCGTTGGAGCAGATGCTTACCGCTGATGTGATCGCGACAGCCGACGGTGGCGGTCTGGTCAGCGCGGCTCGGCGTCCAGTGGTCGGCGCCAACCGTGTAGCACGGTATATCGCGGGTCTGCTGCGTTGGGAGGTGCCGGGGATGCGCTTGCTCATCGAGGAGATCAACGGCGCGCCCGCTGTGGTCGCGCGGGCGAACGACATGCCGCTGCTTGTGATAGGGGTCGATATGACCGACCAGGAGATCACCGCGTTGTGGTTGATCGTCAATCCGGAGAAGCTGGCTCACTTCGCCGGTCTTGGTGGTATCGACCGGTCGGTGGGTACGGTGTTGCCCCGGAAACGCCGTTCGCTGTGATCTGTTTCATAGTGCTGGTCTGTCAGGATTCGCGTGGCTGTGCGGTCTAGAGGATGTCGGCCTATGGAAGGGAGCCACATCATGACCGGACAGCATCGGATCGTCATCCTCGGCGCCGGGTACGCGGGGTTGGCGGCAGCTCGCAGGCTCGTGCGCACGGCGCGGGACGCGCAGATCACCGTGGTGGATGCCCAGGCGAAGTTCATTGAGCGAGTGCGATTGCACCAGCGGGCTGCCGGACAGGTGATTCCCGAGTGGGATTTGCGGGAAATGCTGGAGAATAAGAATATTCGTTTCGTGCGTGCGATGGCTACTGATATCGATACGGCCAGGAAGCGAGTGGTGCTCGCCGCGGCACCAGCCCTCGATTACGACACCCTGATCTACGCCCTCGGAAGTATCGCCGATGCCGAGGGTGTGCCCGGCGTGGCCGAGCACGCCTATTCCATTGCGACACCATCGGATCAGTTGGCTGTGCCATCCGGATCGGTGGCGATCGTCGGGGCCGGGCCGACCGGGATCGAACTCGCGGCCGAACTGGCCGAATCGTTTCCGGAACTCCGCGTGTCGCTGCTCGGTGCCCAGGAGCCGGGCGCTTGGTTGTCATCGCGTGCGCAAGAACACATCCAGCGGGTATTGGCGCGTCTGGGGGTCGAGATCCACTCAGGCGTGAAGGTGATCGAAGTGACGACTCAGGGCGTGCGCTTGGCCGATGGATCGTTGGTCGAGGCCGAAGCGACAGTGTGGACCACGGGTTTCGGCGTGCCCGAGCTCGCCACGCGCGCAGGCCTTGCGGTGGATCCGGCAGGCCGGGTGCTGACCGACACCACTCTGTGTTCGGTATCGCATCCGGATATCTATGCGGCGGGTGATGCCGCTGTCATCGCGGGTCCTGGTGAACGTGAGTTGCGAATGTCCTGCGCGACAGCATTACCGACTGGTAGGTATGTGGCCAATGCGGTCACCGCGCGAATGCGCGGCCGCACACCAGGGCAGTTGCGATTCCGGTATGTGTTCCAGTGTCTGAGCCTCGGTAGGAGAGACGGGCTGATCCAGTTCGTCCATGCCGACGACGCACCGAGTCGGACGATATTGACCGGGCGAAAAGCCGCATGGATGAAGGAACGGGTAGTGCGCGGTGCTGCCTGGGCGGCTCGCCTCTGATCACTGGTCAGCTGATCGCCGATGAGTGCGAGGGCGAAGCGGGATCGGTTTCGGCGGGAAGGCCGGGCACGCTCGCGCGCCATCGGCCGATCGGACCGTCGCTCGGGCTCCGTCAGCTCAGGTCAGGAGTCCGGTACATTACGGGCGAGCTCCGCTAGCCAGGCCGCCGCCGAGGCATCGCTCGGCGCGCGCCAGTCGCCACGTGGCGAGAGCGATCCACCGGAGCCGACTTTCGGCGCGTTCGGCAGCGTCGAGCGTTTGAACTGGCTGGTCTGCACAAAGCGACGTAGGAATTCGGCCAGCCAATGCTTGATCGTGCCGAGATCATAGGCATTGCGTTGGTCGGCGGGTACGAGGTCGGGCCAGTGGCCTGTGGTGGGATCGGACCAGGTGTGCCAAGCCAGATAGGCGATGCGGCTGGGGCGGTAGCCGAAGCGCAGCAGGTAGTACAGATGGAAGTCCTGCAATTCGTAGGGCCCGACCATGGCTTCCGAACTCTGCTTCGGCTGTGCGGACGACGCCGAATCGGCGTGCGGGACCAACTCGGGGGAGATCTCGGTGCGCAGAATCGATGACAACGCCTCGTTCGCGTCGGGACCGAACTGTTCGGTGTCCACCGCCCAGGAGATCAGGTACTTGATCAATGTCTTGGGCACCGAGGCGTTGACATTGTAATGTGCCATATGGTCCCCGACTCCGAACGTGCACCAGCCGAGCGCCAGTTCGCTGAGGTCGCCGGTGCCGACCACGAGTGCATGGTACTGGTTGGCCAGCCGGAACAGATGCGAGGTCCGATCGCCTGCTTGCACGTTCTCGTAGGTGATGTCGTACTGGGTAGCCCCAGTGGCGGCCGGGTGGCCCAGGTCGCGCAGCATCTGGGTGGCCGAGGGACGAATGTCGATCTCGTGTGACGTAACGCCGAGCGCGGACATCAGGCGGTGCGCGTCGGTTCTGGTTCTAGTGCTGGTCGCGAACCCGGGCATGGTGTAGGCCAATACGTTCGTCCGCGGCAGGCCGAGCCGGTCCATTGTCTTGGCTGCCACGATCAGTGCTTGGGTGGAGTCCAGTCCTCCGGACACTCCGATCACCACTCGCTGGATCCCGGTGGCGCGCAGTCGCGTACTCAGGCCCTCCACTTGGATGTGCTGTACTTCGGCACAACGTTCGTTGCGCACTGCGGGGTCGGCGGGAACGTAGGGGAAGCGCTCGATGTCCCGGCGCAACGCGACCGGGCCATCGGGGATCGGCAGCCGCACTTCGATACGGCGCATCGCGGTCAGCCGATCCCGGTGATCGTGCACATTGTCGGCGAAGCTGGTGGTGCGTAATCGGTCCGAGGCAAGGCGGCGCAGATCGATATCGGCGGTGATCAGCTGGGGATCGTCGCAGAATCGCTCGCCTTCGGCGAGCAGGTCGCCGTTCTCACAGATCAGCGCCTGCCCGTCCCAGGCGAGGTCGGTGGTCGACTCACCGTGGCCCGCAGCGGAATACAGATAGGCCGCGAGGTAGCGCGCCGAGTGCGAGGTGCACAGCGCTCGCCGGTAATCGGCTTTCCCGATCACGATATTGCTCGCGGACAGGTTGACCAGGACCGTCGCACCGGCCAGTGCGGCGAAACCACTCGGTGGTAGCGGAACCCACCCATCCTCGCAGATTTCGACATGAAAGGTGAAGTCGTCCAGATTACTCGCCCGGAAGAGGAGGTCGGAGCCGAATGGCACCCGCTGTCCGGCGATCGTTATGTGGTCTTCCATGCTCTCCCGCGCTGCGGCGAACTGTCGTTTTTCGTAGAACTCTCGATAGTTGGGCAGATAGCTCTTCGGCGCGACGCCGAGCACGACGCCGCGGCAGATCGTGATCGCGCAATTGAACAGCCTGCCCTGTGCTCGTACCGGGGCGCCGACCACGAACACGGTGTCGATGTCGGTGCTCGCCGCGACGGCCCGAGCGAGCGCCGTTTCGACCGCGGTATGCAATGCTTCTTGATGGAACAGGTCGTCCGCAGTGTAGGAGGATACACCCAGCTCGGGGAACACCGTCAGCACCGCCCCGGCCGCTGCCGCCTGTCGGGCCCGCTCCAGAGTCTGCTCTACGTTGTGTGCGGGATCGGCCACCTCGACCAGGGGTACCGCTACCGCGACTCGGGCGAACCCGTGCCGATACAGTGAATCGAACGGCAGGTCGGACACTGCGGCCCCTTTCGGGATGAGCCTGATCATGATCCCCTGGAATCTACGCCGCATCCATGTCGCCTCGGCGGTCCTGGTGCGGTCCAGCGTGGCCGATGATCCTTTGATAGGCGCAGTGAACTGCGTCTTTTTTCAGCCGGGTCAGGTGGGTGAATCGCCCGGTACTAACCGAGAATCAGTGGCGGCTAAGCTATAGCAATGGCGGATGAAACAGATTCCGACCTAATAGCGGGGGAGCGGCGCGTAGATCTTCTGCGCGCGCTTTCGTATGTGTCCACCGAACCCCAGCCCGATGGCAGCTATGTGGTGAACGGCGACTTGCCGCCGGATGTGGCGCCGCCGTTCATTCGCGCCATCATGCGGGTAGAAGCCGAACTGTTGCTGCACGACGCCGAACTCGTCACGGTCGAGGAGGGCGAGCCGCGCACGCCGGAGGAACGTCGCACCGACGCGTTCGTCGCCCTGGTCCTGCGAGTCGACGATCGTCCTTGAGCCGGCGCGGTAGCGCTGTCGGACCTTGCACTCGGCATCCTAGAGTGCTAAAAAGGCTCTTGGCACTCTCGACCTGTGAGTGCCAGGTCGGGACGGTGAGACCGGGTTCCATCGACACCCTCGGTCGTCCGTCGCGGGCACCGCACCTGGCCAGCGTAATTGGGGCGACCCAAACCTGTGGTCGTCCTGTGTGTCAGCCATACACATGGAGGATCTCAACAACGCCATGGCCAAGACAATTGCGTATGACGAAGAGGCCCGCCGGGGTCTCGAGCGGGGACTGAACAGCCTCGCCGACGCGGTCAAGGTGACGCTGGGCCCCAAGGGGCGCAACGTTGTCCTGGAGAAGAAGTGGGGCGCCCCCACGATCACCAACGATGGCGTGTCCATCGCCAAGGAGATCGAGCTGGAGGACCCGTACGAGAAGATCGGCGCCGAGCTGGTCAAGGAAGTCGCCAAGAAGACTGACGATGTCGCGGGCGACGGTACCACCACTGCGACCGTGCTCGCCCAGGCGCTGGTGCGCGAGGGCCTGCGTAACGTCGCGGCCGGCGCGAACCCGCTGGGCCTGAAGCGAGGCATCGAGAAGGCGGTCGAGGCTGTCACCGCCAAGCTGCTCGACACCGCCAAGGAGGTCGAGACCAAGGAGCAGATCGCCGCTACCGCCGGTATTTCGGCCGGCGACGCGTCCATCGGTGAGCTGATCGCCGAGGCCATGGACAAGGTCGGCAAAGAAGGCGTCATCACTGTCGAGGAGAGCAACACCTTCGGCCTCCAGCTGGAGCTGACCGAGGGCATGCGCTTCGACAAGGGCTACATCTCGGGCTACTTCGTCACCGACCCGGAGCGTCAGGAAGCGGTCCTGGAGGACCCGTACCTGCTGCTGGTCGGCTCGAAGATCTCCACGGTCAAGGACCTGCTGCCGCTGCTGGAGAAGGTCATCCAGGCGGGCAAGCCGCTGCTGATCATCGCCGAGGACGTCGAGGGCGAGGCCCTGTCCACTCTGGTGGTCAACAAGATCCGCGGTACCTTCAAGTCCGTCGCGGTCAAGGCGCCCGGCTTCGGCGACCGTCGTAAGGCGCAGCTGGCCGATATCGCGATTCTGACCGGTGGCGAGGTCATCAGCGAAGAGGTCGGCCTTTCGCTGGAGACCGCGGGTATCGAGCTGCTCGGCCAGGCGCGCAAGGTCGTCGTCACCAAGGACGAGACCACCATCGTCGAGGGCGCGGGCGACGCGGAGGCGATCAAGGGCCGGGTCGCGCAGATCCGCACCGAGATCGAGAACTCCGACTCGGACTACGACCGGGAGAAGCTGCAGGAGCGGCTGGCCAAGCTGGCCGGCGGTGTCGCGGTGATCAAGGCGGGCGCGGCCACCGAGGTGGAGCTCAAGGAGCGCAAGCACCGCATCGAGGACGCCGTCCGCAACGCGAAGGCCGCTGTCGAGGAGGGCATCGTCGCCGGTGGCGGCGTCGCCCTGCTGCAGGCGGCCCCTGCGCTGGACGCGCTGAACCTGGCCGGTGATGAGGCCACTGGTGCGAACATCGTGAAGGTCGCGCTGTCGGCTCCGCTGAAGCAGATCGCCTTCAACGCCGGTCTCGAGCCCGGCGTGGTCGCCGAGAAGGTCGCCAACCTGCCCGCGGGCAACGGCCTGAACGCCGACTCCGGCGAGTACGAGGACCTGCTGACCGCGGGCGTCGCCGACCCGGTCAAGGTCACCCGCTCTGCGCTGCAGAACGCGGCCTCCATCGCGGCCTTGTTCCTGACCACCGAGGCCGTTGTCGCAGACAAGCCGGAGAAGGCCGCCGCTCCCGCGGCTGACCCGACCGGCGGCATGGGCGGTATGGACTTCTGAGTCCAGCTACCAGGCACCGTATGCCGAACCGGAAGCCGGGCCACCTTCGGGTGGGCCGGCTTCCGGCGTTTGTAGTCGGATCACGCCGATAGCGCTGACCGCGAACCCTGCCTACGTGGTGCGCTGAACGCTTGGATTCGTTCTACTCGGATTCATTCCACTCGGCCTTGACCGCCCGCTGTGACCGGATCCGGCCGTCTTCCGAGTATCGAGGCAACGGGAAATCCTGTGGTCGTGGACATTCCGAACTCTCCGCAGCCCTCGCAGGGTGCCCGCGTGACATCGGAATTCACGCATCCGACACTGTGCTGGGTTACGGAGTCGACGATGGGCGGTGTGTCTGTTATCGCCATGTGCGGCGGGTGTGCCTGGGCGCCTGCCGACGAATCGCGCCTGACACGGGTGTGTATCCGCCAGAACTGAAGGCAGTGGAAACCATGCGAATCAATGTGGTGGGCAAGTCGACCGCACACCCGATCACCTCATCGACTCAGTGGCCGAGCTACCAGCTTTGCCCTCCGAATCAGACATAGATGGCTAATCTATCGCAACCAACGTGGCGCGCAGGGTGGAAGTGGCAGTCTGGTCTGTGGGAATTGCCTTTAACCGCATAGGGTTCAGGCCGAGCTTGGTTGAAAACAGTTTAATCCGGATAACGTTTCGGTGTGTGCTCCTGAGCTTTTCGCAGTGTGGACAACTTTTGGCTAACGTTTCTGGCATCGACGGATGCCGCGAAGGGCCGGAACCGTGTCACCGCGATCGGGCCTTTCTGTATTGTCTGCCCCAATGTCACAGGATGCGAATACAGGTCGGATGTATGCCGGGCAACCCGTGGAGGACCGGCAGAGGCAGCGGCGTGCGCGTTTTCTGGAGTCGGCCCTGACGGTCTTTGCGCGGGACGGCTACGCCAGTAGTTCGGTCGGTGCTATCTGCAAGGACGCCGGACTCTCTTCACGACAGTTCTACGAGGAGTTCACCGGCCGCGAGTCCTTGCTCCTAGAGCTATACGAACAGATCGATCGGGAGTCACGGGACGCCGTGAAGAAAGCATTGGGTTCGAAATCCGGTGCGAGCACACTGGAGGACATAGACGCCGCCGTGCGCGCCTATGTCGAAACCATCGGGTCCGATCCGCGTAAGGCGCGAGTCGCTTTGGTCGAGGTGGTCGGTACGGGGCCGAAGGTGGAGAAGTTCCGGCTCCAAGCACGCCGGGAGTGGGGCTCACTATTGGCCGGTGTCGCCGAGGACGCGGCCTTGCACGGTGAGATCCCTACCGGGGACTACGAGATGCGGGTGCTCGCGATCATCGGCGCTGTCAACTATGTGGTGGATGCGTGGAGCGGCTCAGATCCTCGCCCACCACTCGATGACGTAATTCGAGTGCTGAGCAGGATGATCGTCGGCGCGGTCGGTGCGTAGCCCCGTAGTGAGGCGGTAGTGGCACGGTAACGTGCGTACATGCGGACAGTCCCGATCCAGATGCCGGACGGCACCATGGTTCCGGTCCGGTTGATCCCGGCTGAAGGCGTGCACCGGCACCCGGTCACGCCGGATACCCCGCGTCCGGTCCTGGTGATCATGCCAGGGCTCGGCGTTCCGGCCGGTTACTACGAACCATTCGCTTCCAGTTTGGCGGCGCGTGGGTTCGACATGGCGATCGGTGAATTGCGCGGCAATGGCGACAGCAGGCCGAAGCCGAGTTCTGCCAGTACTTACGGTTACCACGAGCTGGTCTCGGTCGACTTCCCCGCGATCTTCGAAGTAGTGCGTGAACAGTTTCCGGACAGCACTCCTTATCTGCTCGGCCACAGTCTGGGGGGACAGCTCGGCGTCATGTATGCCTCGCGCATAAGGGGCAGGTTGGGCGGACTTGTTCTGATCGCTTCCGGTACCCCGTATTACCGGGGCTACCAGGGGCTTTCGCGACCGGGCATGCTGGTCGGCACTGCGGCGATCTCGCTGACCGCGAATCTGGCGGGTTTCTGGCCAGGGGATCGGCTCTCCGGTGGGTTCGGCCGCCAGTCCAAGGTGCTGATCTCGGACTGGGCCAGACTGGCCCGCACCGGTCGATTCATTCCGGTGGGTGCGGATATCGACTATGAGGAACGGATTGCGCGATTGACCCTTCCCGTGCTGTCGATCACGATGACCGACGATGATCTCACCCCACTCAGCTCTGCGGAGCACCTGCTGGAAAAGTTGCCGAACGCCGAGGTAACGTGCTGGCGGCAGCCGGAAGAACTGGGCCACAACGGGTGGATCCTCCAGCACGTCAGCACTGTCGATCGAATCGAGAAGTGGTTGCGCGACCGGTAGCGACCCGGCGCTGCTGGAGTTCAGGTGGTCGTCGGGATCGGCTCGTTCGGCCGTACCGGTTCACGTTCGATGAGCATCCGAGTGAAGAACTCGTAGATCAGCGCGGCTTGGAAGGCGGATTGCCTGTTGTCGGCGGCGCCGCCGTGGCCACCCTCGATGTTTTCGTGATACCAGCACTGGTGGCCTCGGGCTTCTAATAACGCGGTCATCTTGCGAGCGTGTCCGGGGTGTACCCGGTCGTCTCTGGTCGAGGTGGTGAGCAGGATCGGCGGATAGTCGAGGTCGGCACGCACGTTCTGGTAGGGCGAGTACTTGCTGATGTACTCCCATTCTTCCGGTCTATCAGGGTCGCCGTATTCCGCTATCCATGAGGCGCCCGCGAGCAGAAGGTGGTAGCGCCGCATGTCCAGCAATGGCACCTGGCAGACGATCGCGCCGAAAAGCTCGGGATAGCGGGTCAGCATCACACCCATAAGCAGTCCGCCGTTGCTGCCGCCGACCGCGCCGAGCTGGTCGGGAGTGGTGATGCCGCGTGCGACGAGATCGGTGGCGATCGCGGCGAAGTCCTCGTATACCTTGTACCGGTTGGCTTTCTGTACTGTGGTGTGCCATTGTGGCCCGTACTCGCCGCCGCCTCGGATATTGGTCGTCACCCAGGTGCCGCCGCGCGCCAGCCAGCCCATGCCGACCCCGCCGCTGTAGGTCGGGGTGCGGGACACTTCGAAGCCGCCGTAACCGGACATCACCGTCGGGCCGGGAGAATCCTTGCGGTCACGGTGCCGGATCACGAAGTACGGCACTCGGGTGCCATCGTCGGACACGGCGAAGAACTGTTCGGTCTCGATTCCATTGGAGTCGAAGAAACCGGGCTCTTGCTCGAGTTGTTGAGTAGACCCGCCGACACTACTGGTCAGTAGAGTAGTCGGGGTGGTGAAACCACTGGTTGCCAGCATGAATTCGTCGCCGCTTTCCAATGGGTCGAGGTTCAGCAGCCTGGTGGTCGCCATGGGTGGGGTATCGGCCAGCGGTTCGCGCCGCCATCCCGCCGCGCTCGGTGTGAGCACGAAGAGCTTGGTCTGCACATTCTCTAGTGTGACCAGTAGCAGATGGTTCTCGGTCCAGCTGTAGCCGTGCAGTGAGGTATGAGCGTCTGGGGTGAATATTACCTCGAATTCCCTTGCACCAGAAAGAAATTTCTCGAAGTCTGTGGCCAGCAGCGCGCCGGCCGGATAGTCGACGCCGCCGACTTCCCATGGCGACTTCAGCCGGATCAACAGCCAGTCCTTGTACCAGGATTCGGCAGCATCGCTGGGGATATCGAGATGTCGCATGGTGCCGTTGTCTTCGAGTAGGTAAACCTCTTCGTTGAAGAAATCGGTGGCGCGACCGACGAAGTGCCGTTCGTAGCCCGGCGTCCGGTCATAACCAGCCGAGACCGCGACATCACTCGGCTCGCCTTCGAAAACCGTTGTCGCTTCGGTCAGTGTGGTGCCGCGGCGCCACAGCTTCGCGATTCGTGGATACCCGGAATCGGTCAATGAGCCGGGGCCGAAATCGGTGCCTACATACACCGAGTCATGGTCGATCCAACGGATATCCGACTTCGCTTCGGGCAGGAAATAGCCATTGTCCGCAGGATCGATGAACACTCGTCGTTCGATATCGAACTCGCGTACCACCTTCGCATCCGCCCCGCCACGAGATAGCCTGATCAGCGCGCGAGATTGTGTGGGACGCAGCACCGCCGCCGTACCCCACACCCAGTTCTCGTTCTCGGCGGCGGCGAGGGCATCCAAGTCGATCAGCACGTCCCACTCCGGCGCGTCCTTGGTGTATTCGGCGAAGGTGGTGCGCCGCCAGAGACCGCGTGGATGCTCATCGTCGCGCCAGAAATTGTAGAGCCAGCGGCCGCGGCGGACGGGATAGGCGATCTTGGTATCCGTGTCGAGCATATCGAGGACGCGGTGCTCCAGTTCCCGGAAACGAGCCGAGTCGGCGAATCGCTCGACGACTGTGTTGCGCGCGCGGACCCAGTCAAGGGCCTCCTCGCTGTTCACTTCTTCGAGCCAGAGGTAAGAGTCCGTCATATTCTGCTCAACACCGCTCATATTGTCATTCTCGTCGAGCGGTACGCGAAGAGTTCACCAGGAGTGCGCTACATCGACGACAATGCGCGCACCCGTGCCAGGTCCTGGGAGAGTGAACACCCGGAACGGCAACCTGGCGCGCACGCCGAGCCCGATTGTGGTCTGTCCCTCGAAGGTGCCCGCCCAGGCCACCTGGCGGAAGGTGTGGTAGTCGCGTACGTCGGCGAGTTCGGTTCGGTCAGCGGGTATGTAGGTAGGGTTGCTCGTGTTGTCGAGGGCGGGGGCGTTGACGATGATATTCAGCGACGCCCCGCCGCGCAGCGGGACGAGCGCGCCGGATCCGTCCAGGACGACGCGCTCGACATAGCCGACGTGATATCCGGTGACCGAGCCGGCGAGGTCGAACACCAGGCGGTCGAAGCATGTGTGCCGACCAGTCCTTATCCCGGTGAGCGACGAGATCGACCAGGTTGAGTTCGTTTTGTGCAGCGAACCCCAGACCGATTCACAATCCGGGCTTGCGGCTGCCGGGCCGGGCGTGAGCCAGAGGCCGGTGAGGGAGAGGAAAAGGAGAAGCAAGCGACGCATAGCCGCACCGCCTTCGAAGCGCAGGGCCGACTCACCGGACGAATCATTCTCCATGTTACGCGCTCGGAAATGTCCGGCTGAACGGAAGATTGGGCCAGGTAGGTTTCGTGATCAGTACTGTTACTATCTATCTGCTTGCTATATGTTCGCTGTTCGCTGGGCAATGTCGCTCGGCTATCGTGGTTCATCGAGTTCTGGTGCGATAGTCGATTCCGTAAGGAGGTTCGCGATTGCCACCGTTTCTCTGGGAGCAGCACTGTGCTCTGCCGTTGTCGTCTGCGGCGTGTCTCGGCGACCTCGCGCGCTATCCGGCCGGGACTTTCGTGTCGGTGAACGTCGGCTATTCCCGGCAGTCGACGGCCGATTCCCTTGCCCTGCTACAGCAGTTTCGGGCAGAAGCTCTGGTGGACAATCGCTTTCATCTCGTGCGCACGGTCGGTGACATCGGGGGCGTCGCGACCATCGCGCTGGCATTCGACCTGGAAGATGCTGGGCCGATCGGCAGTGATCTGGACAATGTCGCACGATTCTATGACCTCGGCGTGCGGTCGCTGCAGCTCGTCTATAACTATGCCAACGCCGCGGGCTGCGGTTGTCTGGACCGCGAGGACACCGGACTCACCGGATACGGACGCGACTTGGTCGCTAGGCTCAACGAAGTAGGAATGTTCGCCGATGGGTCGCATTGCTCCCGGCGGACTGGGCTGGAGCTGGCGGAACGAAGTAGGGCGCCGATGATCTACAGCCACTCCAACTTCGCCGCACTCTGGGACCACCCGCGCAACATCACCGACGAGCAGGCGAGGTCCTGTGCCGCGACGGGTGGCGTGATCGGGATCAATGGTGTGGGAATTTTCTTGGGGTACAACGCGCTCGACGAGCGCGCGGAGCGGATCGCGGCGATGGCCCGACATATCGAGTACGGCGCCGAATTGGTGGGGATCGAGCACATCGGGATCGGAACGGATTATTCCTTCGATGCGGCAGACTTCAATGCCGAGCTGCAACAGAATCCGGGTGCTTTTTCCGAGGCGTACACCAAGTGGGGGCCGTTGTGCTGGGTTCCGCCGGAAGACCTGCTCGGTGCCACGGAAGTGCCCGGCTTGGACGAGGTGCTCGCCGGGCGTGGGTTCAGTGCGGCGGATCGGGCCGCGGTGTTCGGTGCGAATTTCCAGCGGGTCGCTCAGCAGGTGTGGCATGGCTGAGGGCCCAGCCCATGCCTAGACGTCGCGGGGGAGGGTGGGAGGACTTCTGCCGACGGAGTTAGGCTCGAACCCGTGACTTCCCATTACGATGTTGTCGTTCTCGGTGCCGGTCCAGGCGGTTATGTCGCCGCCATTCGTGCGGCACAGTTAGGTCTCCGTACCGCGATCGTCGAGCAGAAGTATTGGGGTGGGGTGTGCCTCAATGTCGGCTGCATCCCGTCCAAGGCGCTGCTGCGGAATGCGGAGCTGGCTCACCTCTTCACCAAGGAAGCGAAGACCTTCGGTATCTCCGGCGACGTGAACTTCGATTTCGGCGTCGCTTTCGACCGTAGCCGTAAAGTCGCCGACGGCCGGGTCAAGGGCGTGCACTTCCTGATGAAGAAGAACAAGATCGACGAGTTCGACGGCAAGGGTACCTTCACCGGCCCGAACTCGATGTCGATCGAGCTCGGCAAAGGCGGTACCGAGACGATCACGTTCGACAACGCGATCATCGCGTCGGGTACCGTTACCAAGCTGCTTCCCGGCACCCAGCTGAGCGCGAACGTGGTTACCTATGAGGAACAGATCCTCACCAGGGATCTCCCCGATTCGATTCTCATCGTCGGCGCGGGCGCGATCGGCATGGAGTTCGGCTATGTCTTGAAGAACTACGGTGTCGATGTGCGCATCGTCGAGTTCCTCGATCGAGCCCTGCCGAACGAGGACGCGGATATCTCCAAGGAGATCACCAAGCAGTACAAGAAGCTCGGCATCACCATTACCACCGGTGCTGCGGTGCAGTCCATCGAGGACGACGGCGCCAAGGTCACCGTTTCGATCAAGGACAACAAGACCGGGACGCTCGAGACTGTCACTGTCGGCAAGGTGTTGCAGGCGGTGGGCTTCGCGCCGCGCGTCGAGGGCTACGGTCTGGAGAGCACTGGGGTGCAGATCGACCGCGGTGCCATCGCGATCGACGATTACATGCGCACCAGCGTGCCGAATATCTATGCTATCGGCGACGTCACCGGGAAACTGCAACTCGCGCATGTCGCCGAGGCACAGGGGGTGGTCGCGGCCGAGACCATCGCGGGCGCGCAGACTGTTCCGCTCGGCGACTACCGGATGATGCCGCGTGCCACTTTCTGCCAGCCGCAGGTCGCCAGCTTCGGCTTGACCGAGCAGCAGGCCAGGGACGAGGGCTACAAGGTGCAGGTCGCGTCCTTCCCGTTCACCGCTAATGGCAAGGCGCACGGTCTCGGCGATCCGACCGGTTTCGTCAAGCTGATCGCCGATGCCGAATACGGTGAGCTGCTCGGTGGCCACCTCATCGGCCCGGACGTCTCGGAACTGCTGCCCGAACTCACACTCGCGCAGAAGTGGGACTTGACGGTCAACGAGCTGACCCGCAATGTGCACACCCATCCGACGCTGAGCGAGGCACTGCAGGAGGCCTTCCACGGTCTGGCCGGCCACATGATCAACTTCTGATCTGGTGACAGGGGCGTGCGGCCGACGATCGCGCGCCCCTGTTACGTGCCGGCAACTCTTTCCATGTCGGTGGCTGCGTTCGAACTCGTCGGTGGCGCGACCATCCTGTTGGATAGCACACATGCGCCGCAAGTGGTTGATCGGAACTGTGCCCGCGCTCGTCATCGTATTGCTGCTGGCTATGGGCACCTACTACGTGATGAACGCTCGCACATTCCAGCTCGCCGGTCGGGTAGTGCATCGAGTGGATACCGAGGCAAAGGTGGTCGCGCTCACTTTGGATGATGGACCGTCCGATCGCACGCCCGAAGCGCTACGGATTCTTTCCGATGCTCAGGTTCCGGCCACCTTCTATCTGAACGGCCGTGATCTCGCCGCACACCCCGAGTACGGGAAGTCGATCGCAGCAGCGGGCCATGAGATCGGCAACCACACCTACTCGCACCGCCGGATGATCTTCGTCACTCCAAGCACTGTCCGCGAGGAAGTGGAAGGTACCGACGCCGAGATAAGGCGAACCGGTTACGTAGGTCCGATCACCTTCCGCCCGCCCTATGGCAAGAAACTATGGACGTTGCCACGCTATCTCGCCGAACACGACCGCGTCACCGTGACATGGGACGTCGAGCCGGATTCCGGGCAACCGGAGGCCACTGCGGATGACATCGTGACCGAGACGGTGGGTGCGGTCCGGCCTGGCTCGATCATCCTGCTACACGTTATGTTCGGGTCCGACCGCGCACTGGCCGCCGTACCACGAATCATCGCCGAATTACGCTCCACGGGATACCGGTTCGTCACGGTATCCGATCTGCTGTCCCGCTGAGCGGGCGGTCCGGCGTACCCGGATGTTTTCCGGCTGTCATCGACCGCTATCCAGCGGATCGGAGCATGCCGTAAGCGTAAGTCGGTGCCAGCAGGACCAGGGCACGGCGTTCGGTAACCATCGTGGTGCGGTACTCCCTCCAGTCTGGGTGTTCACCGACGGCGGCGCGATAGTAGTCGACAAGCGCTTCGGCCGTGGGGTCGTCGGGGGCCGTGGCAACAGGGGTGAGTTCCGTCGTGCCTTCGACAACGGCATAGGCGAAGAAGTCGTCGCTGGTCACGTGCAGTGCCGCCCATGGATCGCGGACCAGGTTGTGATACTTCGCGCGGTCGGCGGTGACGGAGATCCGGATGCGGTCGTCGGCGCCGACGACGTGCAGTACGTTGGATAGTTGCGGACGTCCGTTGCGACGGATCGTGGCGAGCACGGACTGGTGGCGACCACGTGCGAAGTCGATTGCTGCGGGAAGCTCCATACCTATGGAACCCAGGGCTGATGCCGTTCTCTTCCCGGCGCACCATGCTGCCACGCCCGCGCTGCTACGGGGTTTGCGACAGCACACGCTGGCGTACGCCGTCGGCGCGTCGGCGCATGGCATTGAATCAGTGTGGCCCGCGTGCGGCGCGACCAGGGCGGACGCCCCAGCGACCGCTTGCGCCGAGCGGTGCGACTCCTAGCGAAGCCGCACAGCCCGTTTGTGCTCACACCCACTGCAGCAGTTGGATGATTATTCCGTTCGGGTCGCTCAGCTGGAAGTACCGCTCACCCCATTCCTCGGTTTCGATCGGCGTCACGATCGGCACCCCCTCACCGCGCAGCCGGTCGTACTCGTCGTCGACATTGTCGACGACGAAGGCGACGAGCAGGCCTTCCCCCGCGCTTCCGGCCGCTGTCTTCGGTTTGAAGCTCTCCAGCCCGGTGCGCAGATAGACGATATCCAGCCCGGAGTCGGGCCGCTCCAGTGCGACGAACCCGTCGGCCGACATCTTCTCCGAGAATCCGAGGTGGTCGATCAAGAACTTTGCCGAGGCATCCGGATCGGGGACATTGAGCGAGATAGTGGAAGCGGTGATGTTCATTGGTCCTCCCTTGATATCAACAGCGGATTTTATTACGTACTTAGTACGATGTACTTTGTACAGAAATATTCCACCGGCTGCATTGTGAGCTGTATCACGTCGATATCATCGGAGTTCGATCAGGTGAGGAGGCGGTGGTGCGACAGTGAGACAGCCTAAGGAGCGCAGCAGTGCGGGTGATCCGGTGCGCACAGTGGAGCTGCTCTGGCGGCTGCCGGTGGCTTCGGGCACCATGCGGGGCCCGAAACAGCGCAGCAGCGTCGAGGCGGTCGTCTCTGCGGCGATCCAGATCGCCGATGTCGAAGGTATCGGCGCTCTCACAATGCGTGCGGTCGCCGCCCGGCTCGGTTTGACTCCGATGGCCACCTACACATACGTGCCGGGGAAAGCCGAATTGATCGATCTCATGCTCGACACGGTGTACGCGCGCATGGAGCGCGCCGACTTGACCGGCTTGTCCTGGCGCGAACGGGTCACCCGCGTCGCTGCCGAGAATCGCGCCATGTTGGCGCGTCATCCGTGGGTGGCTTATCTGCCGACCACCCGCCCGCCGCTCGGCCCAGGTCTCGCCGCGAAATACGACCATGAGCTGCGGGCGTTCGATGGCCTCGGGCTCGACGATGTCGCTATGGACGCCGCGCTGACGTTTGTGCTCGGCTTTGTCACGTCCGTCGCTCGCATCGCTATCGACACCGAGCGTGCGGCGGCTGACAGTGCCATGTCCGACCACCAGTGGTGGGAGCGGGTCGCGCCGGTGTTGGCGCAGGTCTTCGATGAGCAGCGCTACCCGTTCGCCGCGCAAGTCGGCGCGGCTGCCGGTCAGGCGCACGACAGCGCCTACAGCGCCGACCACGCCTACGAATTCGGTCTGGCTCTGGTCTTGGATGGGTTGGCGCGCCGCATCGAGGAGGCGCCGACCGAGGATCGCTAGATAGGTGGCGGCGGGCTGCGCTCGTAATGCTCGTGTCGACGATCACCACGGCGCTCGGCGCTGCCCGCACCGCCACGGCCACCGGCGCTATCACGGTGCGCGGTGATTCCCCCTACAGCACCCGCCTCGGTTACGGGGCGGCGGTCGGGAGATCGGCGTACAGGTCGACGCTATTGCCGTCCGGGTCTTGCACTATCGCGTAGCGCTGTCCCCAGAAAGCATCCCACGGCTTCTTTTCACCGTAGTACCCGGCGGCTACGAGCTCGGCGTACATTGTGTCTACCGCAGCGGGGTCGGCACAGCGGAAAGCGATTCCGAGGCGTCCTCGGCCGGTCGGTGGCGTCCACTCGGAGTGGAAGGACTCGACGAGTGCTTCGGTGTCGAGCGCGAGCCGCAGACCGTTGGGCAGGGTGGCCTCGATATGTTCCTGCTGATCGGAATCGGCGGGGAAGTCGAGTCCCAGACGACGGTAGAAGGCCACCGAGGCGGCCATGTCGGTAACGATCATGCCGATGAAGTCGAGTTGTGGGGTCATGTCGGCAGCCTAGCCCGAACCACCGACATGATCTGTTGACATGAGTGTGCGAAAATAGCGAAAGTCCTTGAAGGAAGTGATATTCCGAGGGAGTCGCAGCCACTGTCTCCGCGCCGGGCAGCAGTAGCGGCGTCTGGACGCTAGAGGGCGTCGCGCTGGATACGCAAGGCGGTGATCGTGGTGGCCAGTCCGTCGTATTGGTTGATCAGCAGGACGATTTCGATCAGACTGCGTTCATCGTAGTGTTTCGCCAGTTCCGCCCAGGTGTCGTCGTCGAGATCGCGGGTCTGCACCAGGCGATCCACGGCGGTCAGCAGCGCGCGGTGTTTGTCCGACCAGCCGACCGCGGTCGGCCCTGTGCGCAGTCGATCGAGAATCTCGGCGGTTACACCGGCACGCCTGCCGATCCGGATGTGATGGTCCATCTCATAGGCACAGCCGCGCAGCTGCGCGATGCGAATGATGACCAGCTCGGATTCGTGGCGGAGTAGCCGCCCGCCTGGCATGAGCTTGCCCGCGTAATGCAGCCAGCCACGGAACAGCCCGCGGGTGCGACCCAGTGTGCTGAAAAGGTGGGCATCCCTTGTGCCTATAGCGCGCGAGATCACCTGCCAGAAAAACCAGTTCACCGGACCGAGTTCCCGGAGCCGCCCTGGTGAGATGCGTGGTTGTGATGCTGAAACCATGCTGGTTGTCACCTTTTCGTGGAATGTGCGGACGGAGCCGACGCTGACCGAATTGTGAGCTTACCGGTCGGCATCTCATGGCTCGCGGCAGCGCTCTTTTCTTTCCAGTGGTTTTCGGCGGGGCGCACCGTCATCATCAGTATAGGTGCGGGCCATTGTGGTTGCAGGGAGTTCGCGGCCCCTCAGGGGTAGACAACAGGTCGGCAGGGGAACAGATGTTGGTGAGAATCAGGCCCGGAGCAGAGCTTTCCGGAGCTGAGCGGGAATTCGTCGCGTGTTTGCGGTCGTATCCGACGACCGGCTTCGCCGCGGTCGACCTCGAGGCGGACAAGCGGAGAGTCGACGCGGTGGTCTGGACGCCGCGCGGGCTGACCGTGCTGGGCGTGCACGGGTTCCTGCGTAGGCAGAGCGGCCTGTTGAGTGCGCAGGCGGGCGAACCGTGGCAGATCGGTGATGCGCCGGTGGAGCTGACTCCGGATTCCGGAAGTCCCGCCGACCGAGTGGAGCACGGTATCTACGCCGTCAAACGGATGCTGGAGCGGGCACTACGGGATCCGGGGCACATCAGTGGCGCCGTTGTGCTCGTTCCATTCCGTGGCGCTGTGGTCCGTCCGGCGCGCACCGTACTGCGTCCTGGTCTGGATATCGTCGTCGGCAATATGGTCGCCGCGACCGAGCTGCGCGGCTACTTGGAAGGTTTCTCCACCGGCCCGCGCAACTGGACCGCAGACCGGGTACTCAGCGCGTGTGATGCGCTGAGTCTCGGGCAGTTCGCCCCATCCCACGCCGAACTGCTCGACGCGGGATTCGAGGAGCGCGCGCCGGAGCCGACGAGCGCAATCGCGCGCAGGCCCGAGCTACGCAACGAGCCGACGCCGGGCACCGCTACGAAGGGCCAGGTCTATACGAGCTGGTCCGTCGTGGTGATCGCAGTGATCGGACTGTTGTCCGTGTTCGCTGTGATTGTCACCGCGCTGGTGCGTGACTCGGGGCAGCAGGACCCGGAAATCGGCACGGCGACCCCGAGCCCGGTACCGGCGTCGAGTCCGCCGCCGTACCAGCCTGTCGAATGCTGGCCGTTCCAGTCGAACTGCTGATTCTCAGTCCCGCACGGCTCTGGCTAGTTCGGTCAGTAACAGCGCCTGCTGTGCGCGGGCCCGCATATGTGCGCGTGAGGTATCGATATGAGCGATGAGGGTAGCCGACGCGGCGTCTATCGCACCCGAGAGCAGGAGTTCGGCGATGGTGATGTGTTCGGTGGACATGGTGGCGATCCGTTCCGGGGTCGGCACGTCCGAGGCGCGTACTGGTCGTACCCGGACGTGTACCGCGCTGAGCGCGTCGGCGAGCGCGGCATTGCCCGCGGCGGCAAGCAAGGTGGTGTGGAACTTCTCGTCGGCAGCGACCAGTGCGGGGCCTGGTTCGGGCGGGTTGTCGCGTAACGCGCGCCACGTATCGAGTTCTACCCGTATGAGGTTCAGGTCGTGCGCGGACGCGTGTGCCCACCCGTGGGGACGTATCCGCTGCATTCCCCTTGCCTCTAGCACGATCCGTAACTCGTAGAGGTGATCGAGCTCATCGAGCCTGGGCCGATACGGGTACAGGCCATCCGGCTGCCGCTCGACCAGCCCGTCGGCCTGCAATCGAACCAGAGCTTCGCGCACCGGGGTGCGCGAGACGCCGTAATTTTCGGCGAGGCGTTCTTCACCGAGTCGCTGGTTCGGCGCGATGGCTCCGGTAGCCAGATCCCGTCGCAACGACTCGTACACCAGCTCGCGCAACGGGGTCCGCCCCCTGTCACGGGTCACGACAGAACTCAGATCGCCATCGCCGCGCGGACTGTGTTCTCGGCCGCAGCGCCGCCCTCTCCTGTAGCGGTCACCCGGCCGGACTCCAGCACGTAGTAGCGCTGCGCCGCCTGCAACGCGAAACCTATGTGCTGTTCGACCAGCAGTACACTCAATCCTCCTCGCTGGGTGAGGTCGATAATGGTGCGCTCGATCTCGGCGACGACAGATGGCTGAATGCCTTCGGTCGGTTCGTCGAGAATGAGCAGCTTCGGCTCGGTGATCAGCGCCCGTGCGATGGCCAGTTGCTGGCGCTGGCCACCGGACAGCAGACCCGCCTTCCGGCTGAGCAGCTCGCGCAGTGCGGGGAACAGATCGAGTGATTCGTCGATCAGTGCCTTTCCCCGCTTGCGTCCGTCCGCGACGACCTGCAAATTCTCCGCAGTGGTCAGTTGCGGGAAACTCTGCTGCCCTTGCGGCACGTACGCGATCCCGCACCGTACTCGTCGCGAGGAAGACAAGGAGGTGATGGTCTTGCCGTCGAACTCGATCCGTCCTGACTTGGTGCCGATCAGGCCGACAGCGGTGCGCAGCAGAGTGGTTTTCCCTGCGCCGTTATGGCCCATGATGGCGACCACACTGTCTTCAGAAACGGTCACCGAGACACCATGGATCACCTCGGTGCGGCCGTAGCCGGAGTGGATATCGATGAGTTCGAGCATCCTATTCCCTTTCACCTTCCCGCTGTGGCATTGCGATCGCCGCGGCACCGAGATAGACCTCCTGGACCTTCGGATCTGCCTGTACCTGTTCCACAGTGCCCTCGCTGAGCACCGTTCCGCCCGCGAGGACAGTTACCGAACTGGCGAAATTGCGCATGAAGTCCATATCGTGTTCGACCACGACCACTACCCGTTCGGCACCGATGCGATGCAGCAGAGCGCCGGTCTGCTCGCGCTCCTCCGCGCTCATCCCGGCGACTGGCTCATCCAGTAGCAGCACCGAGGCGTTCTGCACCAGCAGCATGCCGATCTCGAGCCACTGCTTCTGCCCGTGCGCCAGCACGCCCGCGGGTTTGTCGCGAAGATGCGCCAGACCGGTGGTCTCCAGCGCATCCTCGATACTCGGCAGCACCGAGGTGCGACGGCGCAACATGGTCAGCATCGAGCGGCCTGCGCCCGCCGCGATGTCGAGGTTCTGCAGCACGCTGAGTTCTTCGAACACGCTCGCGGTCTGGAATGTTCGTCCGACACCGAGCCTGGCGATCTGATGCACCTTTTTGCCGAGCAGCTCGACGCCGGTTTTCTGTGCCGATCCGGTCGCAGGAACCAGGCCGGTGATCGCGTCGATGAGCGTGGTCTTGCCCGCGCCATTGGGGCCGATGAGGAAGCGTACGTCGCCTTGCAACACTGTCAGGTCGACCTCGGTGACGGCCTTGAAGCCGTCGAAGCTCACGGACAAACCTCGAATTTCGAGGTACTCACTGGACATTCCGGCGTTGCCGCCGAGCTTGGGTGGGGGCGTGGTCTTGGTCATTGGGATTCTGCTTTCTGCGTCGCGAGTTCCACCGGTGTTTCTGCCGCCGCGGCGGAGGCGGGCGGACGCCGGAAGCGGTCGTTCAATAAGCCCTTTGCCATCAGCCATAATCCGGCGAGTCCGGCCGGGACGAAACCGACCACCACGATGAACAGCACGCCTTGCAGATAGGTCCACCCGGATGGGAACTGCTCGGAGAAGGAGGTCTGTGCCCATGCCACGCCGATCGCGCCGAGTACCGGCCCGAGCAATGTGGTCCGGCCGCCGATCGCCACGCCGATGAGGAACGCGATCGACGGTACGACGCCGATGTCGGCAGGAGAGATGATGCCGACGATCGGAGTGAACAGCGCACCGGCGATGCCGGCGAAGAATGCGGCGACCACGTAGGCGACGATCTTCACATTCGCCGGGTCATAGCCCAGGAAACGTACGCGCTCCTCTTGATCGCGCACCGCGACGAGCAGTTCACCGTACCTGCTGTGCATAAGCTGTCGAACCAGCGCCACTACAACCAACAGCGTGCCCGCGGCGAGGAAGAACAGCATGCGGCGGTTGACCGGGTCGGTCAACCGGAAGCCGAAGAATGCGCGGAAATCCGATAGGCCAGTGAACCCGCCGATGGCCTGCTGGCCGGTCAGCAGGATGGCCAGCGCGGCGGCCAGCGCCTGGCTGAGAATAGCGAAGTAAGCGCCTTTCACCCGGCGTTTGAATACGCCGTAGCCTAATGTTGCGGCGACCAGCCCCGGCAGGAGCAGAATACCGAGCAGCGCCACCGGGGCCGAGCCGAACGGCCGCCAGAACGAAGGCAATTCGCGAATACCCGCGATCTCCATGAATTCCGGCACGTCGTTGCCGAGTCGGGCGGCATCCGCCATTTGCAGATGCATAGCCATGATGTAGGCGCCGATGCCGAAGAATACTCCTTGCCCGAGCGTGAGCATACCGCCACGGCCCCAAGCCAATCCGATGCCTGCCGCGACGATCGCGAAACACAGGAATTTCGCGAGCAGGTTGAGCCGGAAATCGCTGAGCGCGACAGGAGCGACCGCGAACAGCAGGATCGCGGCGATCGCGAATCCGGCCGACGGGGTGAGCCAGGAGCGTGTGCGCCACCATTGTACGAGCGTGGTCATCAGGCCAAACTCCTTGTCCGGACGGTGAATAGGCCCTGCGGTCGGACCTGTAGGAAGATCACGATGACGACGAAGACGATGACCTTCGCGATGGACGCGGTGGTCGAGTATTCGATATAGGAGTTGAGTAGGCCGAGCGCGAATGCCGCGATCACCGTGCCCTTGATCTGCCCGAGCCCGCCGATGACCACCACGAGGAACGCGTCGATCAAATAGCTCTGGCCGATGGTCGGACTGGTAGAGCCGATCAGCGTGAGCGCGACGCCTGCCACGCCTGCCAGTCCCGAGCCGATGAAGAAAGTGCTGATATCAGTGAAACGACTGGAGATGCCGGAAGTTTCGGCCAAGCCGCGATTCTGCACCACGGCGCGAATCCGCCGCCCTAGCGGTGTTGTCTTGAGTGCCGTTGCCAGCGCGACCACCGCGATGACCGCGAGAGCGAGGATGAAGATACGCGACTTCGGCACTACCGCACCCAGGATTGTGACGCCGCCGCTGAGCCATTCCGGCGCGACGACATTCTTGGCCGGCGCGCCGAAGATATCGCGGGCCAGCTGTTGTAACACCAGTCCGACACCGAAGGTGACCAGCAGGGTATCCAGCGGCCGGTTGTACATCCAGCGGATCAGGCCCATCTCCAATGCAGCGCCGAGTAGGCCGCCGACGAGGAAACCGGCCAGCAGCGAGAGGACGAGCGATACCCCTGTTGAGGAGACCACCTTCTGCACAACGTAGGTGGTATAGCAACCGGCCATGATGAACTCACCGTGCGCCATATTGATCACTCCCATCTGACCGAAGGTCAGGGAGAGCCCGAGCGCGGCGAGCAAGAGAATCGATCCCAGGCTCAGCCCGGTGAAGAGCTGGCCGATAATAATGTCCATGGGAGGAGACTCCTGTTGATTGTGTGATAGCGCCTTCGGCGCCGCGAACGGGTGCTGTTCGATCGCGCTTCGCTCGAAAGCGGCGTGGAGCCGATATGCCGCAGCGGAATATCACTGCGGCGCTGCGTATCCGCGGCTTCCCCGCAGTAGTCGTATTCGAGTGACCACCAACGGTGGCATCGCGCGGATACGGCGGTCACTCGAACACGATTCGGGCCACGGGGACAGCGGTTTACCTCAGGCCCTCGGCCCAGTCGTAGGACTCCAGGTACGGGTCCGGAGTGATCGGCCCGTTCGACTCCCACACGGTGTAGATCAGTCCATCTGGGCGGATTTCCCCAATGCGGGCGGTTTTGGTGATGTGGTGGTTGGAGCCGTCAATGGTGACCAGGCCTTCGGGCGCTTCGAAGCTGACGCCGTCAGCGGCGGCCTGAATGTCTTCCACCTTGAACGATTCGGCCTTCTCGACGGTGTTCTTCCACAGGTAGACCGACGTGTAGGCGGCTTCCATCGGGTCTGAGGTCGGCTTGTCCGCGCCGAACGCGGCCTGGTAGTCGGCAACGAACTTCTTGTTCACCGGGTTGTCGATGGTCTGGTAGTAGTTCCATGAGGTGAGCTGACCGGCGATATTCTGCACACCAATTCCCGCGATCTCTTCCTCGGCGATGGACACCGAGATCACCGGCATCTCCGCGGCTGTGAGGCCCGCATTGGCGTATTCGCGGAAGAACGCGACATTGGAATCACCGTTGAGGGTGTTGAATACCGCGCCTGCCTTCGCGGTGCGGATCTTGTTCACGATAGTGGAGAAATCGGTGGAGCCGAGCGGGGTGTAGTCCTCGCCCTTGATCTCGATGCCGTTGGCCTCGGCATAGGCCTTGATCTCGCGGTTGGCGGTCTGCGGGAAGACATAGTCGCTACCCACCAGGTAGAGCGAGGTGATGCCCTTCTGTTTCAGATAATCCAGCGCCGGAACGATCTGCTGGTTGGTGGTCGCGCCGGTGTAGAAGATGTTCTTGCTGGCCTCCAGGCCCTCGTATTGCACCGGGTAGTAGAGCAGTGAGTTCAGGCTCTCGAATTTCGTCTTCATAGCCTTGCGGCTAGAGGAAGTCCAGCCGCCGAACACCGCCGCGACACAATCGGAGCTGATCAGCTTCTCCGCCTTCTCCGCGAAGGTCTTCGGGTCAGAGGCGCCATCTTCCAACACCAGTTCGATCTGCTTGCCGAGCACGCCGCCCGCGGCATTGATCTGGTCGACGGCCAGTTTGGTCGAGTTGGCGACGGTGACCTCGGAGATGGCCATCGTGCCGGACAGCGAGTGCAGCGAACCGACCTTGATCGTGTCCTGCGAAGTATCGACGCAGGATTCGGCGTTCGAGCCGGAAGCAGAAGCGTCGTCCTTGGCGCCGCAGGCGGTCAGCAACAGACTGGCGAGCGCGACTGCGGTCGGTACCGCCATCGTCTTGGCCATGCGCCGAGAGCGAGGGATGGTACGAGAATCTGACATGGGGGGACCCTTCTCCTCATCAGGTGGTGCGGCGACGCTGGTTTGCGCCGTGGCGAACACTTCCATCGCCATCCCGGTCACGGCTGTAGACCGAGCTGTATACAACGGCTGTATCCGTGATGCGAACGGTAGACAGGAGTTGTTGCGCCGACATATCTGTTAGTGACGAGTCCGTTTCCACTGTTTCATCCGTGTGAAGCTTTGCAGCTAACGGTTGGCGAATGAATGTGAGATTCAGTCGGATTGGCTGGATGAGGCGTTGTGACGATGTCGGTACAGCAATTCTCGGTGTCTGGCTTCTGGTCACATGCCATCCAGCCTCCGATACCTACTGCCGGGCAGGCGTTGTCGCTCTACGAGACCTACGAGACCGGCCGGTCGCAGATCCAGGTCCGGGATGGAAACCGGACTCGGGATTGTTGTGGAACCGCCATCAAGGACTCATTGCGGAACCGCCACTGTCGGTGGCTTACTGGATGCAGCGATGGTGTAACAACAACGTTAACCATTGCAGGACAACAATTTTCCTTCTTGGGAGGCCCTCGATGGCACCTGTGCTCACCTCGCTCAATCCCAGCTCCGGCCCCACCTCTGGTGGCAACACAGTACAGATCTTCGGCAGCGGATTCGCCGGTGTAGGCCCGCTGACGGTGCGGTTCGGGGCGACCGCGACCACCTTCACCATCGTCTCCGACACCCAGATCGACGCCATCGCCCCTCCCGGCACCGGCACTGTCGAGGTCACCGTCGCCGCTCTGCTCAACGGCACCAGCAATCCGCTGCCCTACACCTACAACGGCGCGGGCCTGCTGTTCTTCACCGATGCCGTCAACCCCGGCAATGTCTATTCGGTGCCGCAGACCGGCGGCGCTCCGACCCTGCTGGCTTCCGGCCTGAGCACTCCCACAGGTCTCGTCCGGGTCGATAACCTCCTCTACATCTGCGAGTTCGGTGCCGCTCGGGTGTCGACGGTGCCGACAACCGGCGGCACGCCGACCCCCCTGGTGACTGGTCTGGCGGCCCCTATAGATATCACCGTCTCCGGCAGCACCCTGTTCATCTCTAACCAGGGCACCGCCCAGGTGGTGTCGTCGCCGATCACCGGTACTGCCACCCCCACCGTGGTCGCCACCAGCCCCACCAGCATTTTCGGCATTACCGACGGGGTGCCGACCCAGTCGGGGTTCGCGCCGATCGCGGCGGCTCTGCTGGCTCCGCCCGTGCTCACCGGGCTCAACCCTATTTCCGGTCCCGAATCAGGTGGCAATACGGTGGAGATCTTCGGTAGCGGGTTCACTGGTCCGTTGACCGTACGGTTCGGGGCGACGGCGACCTCCTTCACCATTGTCTCCGCCACCCAGATCAATGCCATTGCCCCACCCGGCACCGGCACGGTCGGTGTCACCGTCACCTCCGTGGACGGTACCAGCAACGCGCTGCCCTACACCTACGGCGGCCTGCTGTTCTTCACCGATAGCGGCACCGATGTGTATTCAGTTCCGCAGGCCGGCGGCACTCCGACCCTGCTTTCCTCCGGCCTGAGTGTTTCCGCAGGCCTCGTCCGGGTCGGTAACCTGCTCTACATCTGCGAAATCGATGGCAATCGGGTATCGACGGTGCCGGTCACCGGCGGCACCCCGACCTCCCTGGTAACCGGTCTGGTGGACCCTGTGGGTATCGTCGCCTCCGGCAGCACCCTGTTCATCACCGACCAGAACACCAATCAGGTGTTGTCGTCGCCGATCACCGGCACCGCCACTCCCACCGTGATCGCCACCAGCCCCACCAGCACATTCGGTATCACGATTTGAGCGTCGGCCCAGAACGCTGAACTGTGCGGCACGACCGACATCCCTCGGACCGTCGCCGCACAGCTCGGCGGGGCCACAACCGATACAATAGGACGAGCGGCCCAGCATGGTCGTAGCGGCGGGTATGGTCCGGATTTCGGCGACGGTGCAGTCGAGTCGCCGCATCGAAGGTCGTTATCGGACCTTTCTCATACAGTCCGCGACATATTCACGCCGACAAGAGTTCTCGACATCCCTGAACAGCTCATCCGCTACGGCAACGTCTTCGACCCGATCGGTGGAGGCGGCGCGCTCATCGGCTACCGAGGTTATCCGGCCCGCGATCAGGCTATTTCGGTACATACGGTGCCACCGGACTGCGTTGTTCACTGATGTCGAGCGCTCTGCCCGGTCTTGTGCCCGAACTTTCCGCACATTGCATCAGGTTGGCCGACTTCGGAAACTGTTCCGGTGCAGCAACTCTCGATGTATAGCATCTGATCACAGGTCATCCAGAATTCGATATCCGCTGCCGGGCAACCACTGTCACCTCGCAGGACTGGTCGTTCACGGAACGTGGGCCAGGAAGAAGGCCGGATTCGGGATTGTTGCGGAACTGCCACCAGGGATGCATTGTGAAACCGCCGCTGCGGGTGGGTTACTGGATACAGCGGTGGTGCGATTACCTCGATATCCATTGCAGAACAACCACTTCCATCGTTCGGAGGCCCTCGATGGCGCCTGTGCTCACCTCGCTCGACCCTAGTTTCGGCCCCGAAGCCGGCGGCAACACGGTGCAGATCTTCGGCAGCGGGTTCGCCGGTGCCGGTCCGTTGACGGTGCGGTTCGGAGCGACGGCGACTACGTTCACCATCATCTCCGATACTCGGATCGACGCTATCGCCCCGCCTGGTACCGGCACCGTCGAGGTCACCGTCGCCGCCTTGCTGGGCGGCACCAGCAACCCACTGCCCTACACTTACAACGGCGCAGGGCTGCTGTTCTTCACCGATAACGAGATATTCGGCAATGTGTATTCGGTGCCGCAGACCGGAGGCACTCCGACCCCGCTGGCGACCAGCCTGATCGGTCCTGCGGGTCTCGTCCGAGTCGGTGGTCTCCTCTACATCTGCGAGCAAGCGGACGCCAGGGTGGTGACGGTGCCGACAACCGGTGGCACGCCGACTTCTTTGGTGACCGGTCTGGTGCTCCCTACGGATATCACCGTCTCTGATAGCACCCTGTTCATCACCGACCGAAATACCGGCCAGGTGGTGTCGTCGCCGATCACAGGCACCGCCACCCCCACCGTGGTGGCTACCAGCCCCACCAGTGTTTTCGGGATCACCGATGGGGTGCCGACCCAGTCGGTGTTCGCGCCGATCGCGGCAGCTCTGCTGGCCCCACCCGTGCTCACCGCGCTCAACCCGATTTCCGGTCCCGAATCCGGCGGCAATACAGTGGAGATCTTCGGTAGCGGGTTCACTGGCCCGTTGACCGTGCGGTTCGGGGCGACGGCGACTACGTTCACCATCGTCTCCGACACCCAGATCAACGCCATCGCCCCGCCCGGCACCGGCACCGTCGACGTCACCGTCACTTCCGTGGACGGCATCAGTAACGCCCTGCCCTACACTTACGGTGGCTTACTGTTCTTCACCGACGCTGTCAACCCCGGCAATGTGTATTCGGTGCCGCGGATCGGGGGCACCCCGACTCTGCTGGCCTCCGGCTTGATCAATGCCGCGGGTCTCGTCCGGGTCGGTGGTCTCCTCTACGTCTGTGAGAGCGGGGCTGGTCGGGTGGTGACGATTCCGGTCACCGGTGGCACACCGGTCCCTCTGGTGACCGGTCTGTTCGGCCCTACGGATATCACCGTTTCCGGCAGCACCCTGTTCATCACCAACCCGGGAGCAGGCCAGGTGGTGTCGGCGCCGATCACCGGCACCGCGACCCCCACCGTGATCGCCACCAGCCCCACCGACGTATTCGGCATCACGACTTGAGCAGTGTAGTCACGGTGGCCATTCCGGCCCGTGCCTGAACTATTTCAGTACGTACGGCGACACCGAACTGCGGTGCTCACTGATGTCGAGCACTCTGCCCAGTGGGGGGAACGCGCGTTGCGGGCAGTTGGCCCGCTCGCAGACCCGGCAGCCCGCGCCGATCGGCGTCGCCTGTACTTCGTCGAGATCTATGCCATCGGCGTAGATCACCCGGCCCGCATGCCGCAACTCGCAGCCGAGGCCGATAGCGAAGGTCTTGCTCGGTTGACCGTAGCGTGTGGCACGGCGTTCCACAGTGCGGGCCACCCATAGGTATTTGCGGCCGTCTGGCATCTGGGCGATCTGCGTCATGATCTTGCCGGGATAGGCGAAGGTCTCGTAGACATTCCACAAGGGGCAGGTTCCGCCGCTGGCGGAGAAATGGAAACCGGTGGCGGATTGGCGCTTGGACATATTTCCTGCCCGGTCGACTCGTACGAATGAGAACGGAACACCGCGCAGCGATGGCCGTTGCAGGGTAGAGAGTCGATGGCAAATGGTCTCGTAGCTCTGGGCGAATAATGCGGAAAGCCGTTCGATATCGTAGCGAAAATCCTCGGCGATCTCGTGAAAGTGCGTGTATGGCAGTACGGTTGCTGCGGCGAAGTAGTTGGCCAGGCCCAGCATAGCGAGCTTGCGAGCATCCTCGGAGGCGAAATTCCCTTCTTCGACCAGCTTTTCCAGTAGTGGTCCGCATTCGAAATAGGCCAGCTCGGCAGCGAGTTTGAAGGTGCGTTGCCCGCCGGAGATGTGCGGGGCGATCTCCAGGTTTCTGGTCTGCGGGTCGTAGCGGTGCAGCACTCCTTCACCGAGATCGATGCGCTCGGTAATCCGCACGTCGTGTGCGCGCAGCATCTTGGCGATCTCGTTGTGCACATCGCCGCCATGGAAGCGGATGCGCGCGGTGAGATCTTCTGCGGCCGTATCCAACGCGTGAATGTAGTTCTGTCGCTGATAGAAGTAGTCGCGTACTTCCTCATGCGGTTTGCTGATCGCTCCACTGCCTGCGCTATCGGCGAACCGGTCCTCGGTCGCGGCAGCCAGCTGTGCGGAGGTATTGCGATAGCGGTTGTGCATGTTGACCAGTGCGCGGGCCATGCTCGGGTGTGCGGAAGCCATATCCGCGATCTCCTGGGCGTCTGCTTCGATGCCCAGTTCCTGGTCCATCACAACCTCATGGAGCTCGGCGATGAGCCGGGTGCCGTCCTGGGTGGAGAAGAAGGTCGCATCGACGCCGAACACATCGTTGATCTTCAGAAGTACCGAGGCCGTGAGCGGGCGCACGTCATGTTCGAGCTGATTGAGGTAGCTCGCCGAGATCTCAAGCTTCTGGGCGAGTGAGACCTGGCTCAGCCCGCGTTCGGTCCGGAGCTGTCGTAGCCGGGCGCCGCCGTAAGTCTTGACCATGCGTTCAGCTTATGGGTGTTTTCGTATCCGGTATTCCGCTCGGTTTTCGGTGTGGGGAGTGTGGGGTCGGGGCGCCGTTATGCGAGATCGCTGTGGCGTTCCCGCGAGTTATGGGCGATCCATTTCGGCGTGAGGGGTTGAAACCCCGTACGCGATTACCGAGAACTGGGCGAGCCGATCGAGCGCCGTCCTCATGGTTTCGGTACGCATGTGAGCGCCGCCCATTGCCGAGCCGCTGGCCGGTACCCGGTCGGCTGCGTCCTGCTTCCGTTGTCGCCGCATCCACTGAGCCGACGCCGCGGCGAGCTGGAGTCGCCCGCCACAGTGGGGACGACAGCAGCACCAGCCCTGGCGTCACCAGTCCAGCGATGCCGACCACGAGGCTGCCACGCACACCGAGCGCGCCGGCCGCGATCCCGCCGAGGAGGGCGCCCAGCGGTGCGACGAGCGCTGAGAACCACCGCATGGACGCGTTGACTCGCGCCAGCGCTTCCGGTTCCGACATCGTTTGGCGGAGGGTGCGTTGCACGACGTTGTAGCCGACCAACGCGGTCATCACCATGAGCAGGCCGACCGTGACAGCGGTAACCCGCCAAGCTTCCGGCAACGGCAGGATTGCCAACGCGTAGCCCGGTGCATAGGCGAGGGAAAAACAGAGCAGGGTTCGTCCGTCGCCGAGCCGCCGCGTCAACCAAAGCGTCACCGGTCCACCCAAGAGGCCCCCCAGCGCCCCGATCGCTCCCACCAGCCCGATCAGCCTCGGGTCCCAGCCCAGCTCATGCGAGAGGAATACCAGCCACAAAGCGGCGATGAAAGCCAGGAAGCAGTTCATGCACAGGTTTGCGAACGCGATCCACCGTAGACAGCCGTCGGTGACAACATAGCGTAAGCCTTCTATGACCAGCTGCGTGACGGTTGCGCGACGAACTCGCTGCGATGGTGCTTCCGGCACTCGAATAATCACCAGCACGACGGTGAGGAGACCGACCAGGCCAATGGCGGCGGCTAGGGAGGTGCTACCGCCGACGACCGCGAACAACCAGCCTCCTGCCAGCGGGCCGACGAATTGTGACATAGACTCCGAGACACCGAATTTCGCATTGGCCGACCTGAGCTCAGTATCGGGCACCATCAGCGGCGTCACACTCTGAAAGGCGACAATATTCACCATCCGTGCCGATTCAGTGAGGAAGGCCACCACAAGCAGTAGTGGCAGTGTCGCTCCATAGCCTATGTAGATGATGAGAGCGGCCAACAATACCGCCAGCTCGAAACCATTGGCAAAGACCATCGATCGCCAGCGCCCAAGCTTTTCGACGCAGGCTCCCGCATGCAGGGTGACAAACACCCTCGGCAGCAGAACCGCGACGGCCAGTGCGGACATGTCAGCCGCATCCGCACCCAATTCGGCCATTGCGAACAACCCGGCGCCGAACCGCAGATATGCGCTTCCCACACCGCTGACTGTCTGCGCCAACCAGAAAGTATTGAACCGGGCTCGCCAGTTGGCTTGTAGAAGAGTTGTCACGACAGACCAGCCGATCCGGCGACATCGACTATCGCGCAGTAGGAGCCAACGGTGACCAGTGAGATGGACGCCGGGGTACCCAGAAGGGGAAGGAAGGAGGTCGAATGCAGAAGAATCCCGAGTGCAATTGTAATCAGCTGTGTATCCGAAAATGCGGGTAATTCGGAACCGCGTGGTTGCCGAACAATTTTCCTCCTTCGAGCGCCTTATCCGCTTATGGCGGCGCGGCGAAACTATCTTGATTGATTCGGATCGCGAAACTCTATGGACCAGTGCTGGGTTCGGTGTACACTTGCTCGGCTTTCTGTGATTAATTGTACGGTAGCACAGCATAAATGAAAGATTCGCAAATCGTTGTCGCGGGCCGAAGAACTATATGAACTATATTGATGTGAGTCGGTTTTCGCTGTAGGCGAAGCGAAAACAAATCTCTTCCAGACGAACTCGCATCAGCACAACGAGGCTTCTCGATGTGCAGTATGTCGTGAGTTCATGCGCCCGGGGGCGCGCTTGTTCACGATCGGTCCTGTGTACCGCTGAGATAAGGGAGGCGGCGCAGGCCATTCGCGATTTCATGGGCGAGGTCCTGGTAGCCCAGCGAGAGTTCGGCGAGGCGTTCCCATGCGTCGTGGGCAGCCCATTTCGGTGTGCCGGGACGGAACCCGTACGCGGACACCGAGAACTGGGCGAGCCGGTCGATCACCATCCCTACGGTTTCGGTGTGCATATGTGCGCCGCCGTGCGGTAGTGGCGTCTCGGTGGCGACCCAGCGGTCGATGGCGAGGACGAGTTGGGCGCGGTGCCGATCGATATCGTGCGTGCCGCCCGGCTCCGCGCGGTGGCCATGCTCATATGGCTCTGCGTTCATGCGCCGCTCGTGCAATTCGGCGAGTCGGTGGGCAGACGCCAGAATCGGATGGTCCTGGTGTGGCGTACTGCGGCATGCGTGCAGGATGAGTTCTTTGGTCGGCAGTGGTTCCACTGTGTTGGCCCCCTCGGATCGAGTGGTTTTCTTGGCGATGGGTCGAACGCGGGATCATCGGCGTGGCCACCTACCCTGGCGTGGGACCAGGGAGCGATATCGGGTCGGCGTGATATCCCATGGCGCTTCGACGAGGACCAAGCCGAAGACTTCCATCGCCGTGAGCCCGATCCTGCTCGCCAGCTTTTGCAGCAGCGAAACCATTTCCGCTGCTTGGATGGCTGCCGTCGCTTGCTCCGTGGTTACCGTCCTGCCACGGAGGTAGGACACCACCCATGCGTCGTCGTTTACCCGCCGTGCCTGGTGCGGCGTCTGATCACTCACGATCCAGCCTTGGTCGATGACGTGTACGGACATCAGAACCCCCTCTATCCGCGTTGTGCGGGTCCAGCGGGAAGCTCCCCGCCTGCGCTGCGTGATAGTGCGAGAGTAGGCAATGGTCAATATATACGTCAAGTTGACCAATTTTGTAGTGCTGTGGTCGACCCTGCGGAGTGCACCGTCGTTGCGGAGTGCGCCGCCGCTGCGGGTACGGTCTTTTGCACGAACAGCCGGAGCCGGAAGGACATATCGGACGATGGCGCCACTTTCGCCCACGGTCGCGCGCTGGGAGCTCATGCTCCGAATCAAACGACGCCGCAGCGAGTTCCATGTCACCGGGTCCGTCATCGCCAAAGAACTCGGCTTCACCCTGTCGTATTGGTCGAAGGTGGAGAAGGAACGGGTGCTGGCCGAAGGCAAACTACGTACATTGTTGGATCTGCTCGAATTCGGCCAGGAAGAACGCGAGGAGATGCTGCGGCTACGCGATATCGCGAAGCGGCGTGGATGGTGGTCGGAGTACGCCGGGTTGGTGTCGGACGAGGTGGCGAGACTCTACGGATTGGAGTACGGAGCGCGCGATGTGCGTAGTTACACGAGCATCATGATCCCGGAGTTGTTGCAGACCGAGGACTACGCGCGGGCGGTACTCGCCAATGATCGGGCCCGGATCAGACAAGTCGATATCGACCGGTGGGTCCAAGTGCGAATGCGGCGCCAGGAACGGCTGGTCGGGGCAGAGCCGCTCCGGCTCACCTCGATCGTCCATCAGGCCGCGCTGATCCTGCGGACTGGCGGTGCCGATATCATGAAAGGACAACTCCGGCACATGCTGGCGACTGCGGAGCAGCATGCCGATGTAGTCGACATCCGAGTCATACCGTTCGACGCACCAGGCGGCGTATTGCTGGAAGGAGCGTCATTCCAGCTGATCGGATTCGACAGTGCGCTGCTGCCTGATGTGGTATGGACCGAGACACTGCTGCATGGTGGTGTGGTCGAGGAGGCCGAGCCGGTCCGGCACCTTGCCACGATGTTCGACATCGCTCTCGCCGAGCACGCGCTCTCGCGGAAGGAATCGATATCGCTGCTGGAAAGTGCGTTCGATGCGCTGTAGTCACGACCAGCATGGAGTTGAACCGGCCGACGCACTTTAGCCGGGGCCGGGGGAAGCTCTCCTGGGCATCGATGGGTCCAGGTGTTCGACAACGACAGTCGGGGTGAGTCGAGTCCGCAGCCCGCGGTCGATCTCGCCCGCCACCGGAATGACCACAGCCGCCGCGGATGTCGCCACCACATCGGTGAGCAAGGCAGGCCAGTCCGGATCGGAGACGGTCGCGAGAGCAGCGATCGTCGCGGCTGCTGCGGAATCTCCTGCACCGGTGGGGTTTCCGGCAAGTGGTTCGGGGAGCGCGGCCGACCAGACTCCGTCGGCAGTCACCGCGATTACCCCTTCGGGCCCGCACGTGGTGAGCACGGCGCGCGCACCGCGTTCGACGAACGGGCGGGTGGCGGTCATGATCGCCTCCGTCGTCTCCAGCACGGTACTGGTGAGACGTTGTAGCTCAGCGCGATTCGGCATGAGTACGACTCCTGGCACCCGAGCGGCCAGCCGCAGTGCCGCACCATCGACATCGCAGATGGTCGGTACGCCTGCGGCGATGGCGGTACGCGCGATCTCGGCGGGAAGCGAGGGCTCGACACCACCAGGCAACGAGCCGGAGATGACCAGCCCGGCGATATCGGGTAACAGACCGGTCACCCGGACGACCAGCTGCTCGGCGGCATGCGGATTGGAGACACGAGCGCCCGGCTCCCACAACGCGGTGGCGGTGCCATCCTCGGACTCGCTGATCACCACGGTGCGCCGCACCCAGGGCAGAGCGTGGACGAAGTCGACCGGGATCTCCAATTCGGCGGCGGCCGCGAAGGCGTGGTCGGAGAAACCGGTAGCCCTGGCATATTTGCCCAGCTGATTCAGCACTCGGGTCACATTGATGCCTTTGCCGCCGATTCGCTGCTCCACCGAGCGCACTCGGTGAGCTTGCCCGCGTTCGAAGCGTTCGACCCGATAGGTCATGTCATACGCGGGATTCATTGTCACGGTAAGGATCACGACAACCACTGTCCACGTCTGAGCACCCGACGCAACTGGAGATTGTCACTGACTGTCATAAGATCGGCAGCTTGTCCTGGCCGCAGGTCACCGACATCGGAAAGGCCGAGCGCGTCTGCTGGCGTCGCGGTGGCCGCCCGTACCGCATCACGCAACGGGATACCGGATTCGCGTACCGCTCGTGTTACACATTGCCACAGCGTGCTCGTCCCGCCCGCGATAGATCCGTCGGCGATCCGCGCCACCCCGTCGCACACCGTGACAGGCTGTGTGCCGAGCCGATACTCGCCGTCCGCGCATCCTGCTGCCGCCATAGCGTCGCTGACCAATGCGACCCGGCCGGGTGCTGCTGAGAACACCAGCGCTACGAATCCTGGGTCGAGGTGCACGCCGTCGCTGATCAGTTCCACGGTCGTGGCATCGGTCGCCGCCGCGACCAGCGCCGCTGCGACCGGGCCCGCATCGCGGTGGTGCAGGGGCGGCATCCCGTTCGCAAGATGGGTGACCACACTGCCGGAACCGGCGGGGAGCAGGGCGTTACGGAATGTCAGGTAGTCGGCATCGGTATGGCCGAGAGCGATCATGACGCCGTTTTCGGTCAATCGCCGGGCGACAGCCGGGTAACCGGATCGTTCCGGAGCCAAGGTCATCATGCGCACATGCCCACCCCCTGCGGAAAGCAAACGGTTGGTCAGCTCGGGATCAGGGGCGAGTATGAATCGCGGATCCTGTGCTCCGCAACGAGACTCGGACAGAAAGGGGCCCTCCAGATGGATACCGCCCAGCATGCCCTCCTCGGCTAACTCGCGCAGCACGGCGGTCTGTGCCGCCATCTGCGTGGCGGGTCCGGTGACTACGCTCGACACTACTGTGGTCGAGCCGCTCACGTGGTGTGCCTGGGCGGCTGCTCGGGCATGCGTGCCGGTAACAGTGTCGAACCGGTAGCCGAACCCACCGTGATTGTGCATATCCACAAGCCCGGGCAATACGATTCCCATGAATGGCGGATCGGGCAGGTTCGGATGTGTGGTACGCCACTGCGCGATCGAGTACACCGCATCGATGCGCTCCTCGGTTACCACCACCACTCCGTCATCCGCGGTGAAGCTCGCTGAAACGATCCGGCCGCGGATCATCAGCCTACGGCGCCGTGCCATGTCATCTCCTGCTGTGTGAACAGGCCGGTAACCGTTCACCCGGCCTTTCGCGGAGGTGCCACGCAGTGTGGCCGAGAGATGGTCGGTCCGGCTCCGTTCCGCAGCCTGCCGTGCGGTGGCACAGACGAGATGCGGCACGGCGGGTAACCGGAATCCGGCCGTGCCACGGCGGGAGTGTTCTCGGCTGTTCGGTTCGCATGCTCGGCACAGTAGTTTGCGACAGCGCGCATGGTGCTCGATGCACGATATGGGGGTATTCGGGGACTCGGCGGCCTATCGCATCGGTGCGGCTCGACCAGGAACAGCGCAGAATGGAACTGTTGTTAGAGGGTATGGTCGAACATTGACCACGCGGTAGCATCGAATGGTGGCAGGGCGGGTGCACAAATCAAAAGACAGTCGCAGCTATCGAGGGCTGTCCAAGGAACAACGGGTGGCTCAGCGGCAGACCAGGCTGATCGACGCCGCGCTCGAACTATTCGGTACACAGGGCTACGCGGCCACATCCATCGAACGTCTCTGCACCGCCGCCAATGTTTCCACGCGGAGCTTCTATGAGGACATGGGTAGTCGTGAGGCATTGCTCATCGCGTTGGCGAATCGCATCACCTCGTATGCGTTGGAATGCGCCCTCGCCGCACTCGCGGAAACCACTGATGAGCCGCCACCAACCCGCGTAGTGGCGAGTTTCCGTGCCTATCTCGCGGTCAGTTGCGCTGATTCACGTTGCGCGCGAGTCTGTCACGTCGAAGTAGTCGGCGTGAGCGCCGCAGTGGAGCAGTGGCGCAGGCAACAGCGTCATCTGCTCTCGGCCTTATTGGCCAGTGCGATCGGTCGAATCGCAGGCCGTGGTCCTGCGGTGACGCAACGGCTGGATCTGTTCGCCTTGGCAGTGATCGGGGCGACCAATTCCCTTGCTCAGGAATTAGCGCTGGGCAATCCATCGGATTCGGTGCTCGGTATAGAGGAAATCTGCCAGGAAATCGCGCATTTCGTGAACTCTCGTCTTGCGCTGACCTGACTCGAACGCGCGACTTGCTACTGGTCGCCGAGATCAAGGGGTGAAAGGACGCGGTGGCGAAGTATACCGAGAACCCTGGCTCGAAGCACTCAGAACCCTTACTCTACAGCGGTTTTCGCTTTCTTTGCGGCAGTGCTGCGGGGACGAACTGGTCGGGCGGCGTCTTCGACGAGAAGTTCGGCCGCGATCGCGACCGCTGTCTCAGGCGCGGTGCGCGCACCGATATCGATACCGGCGGGCGAATGTAAGCGGGCGAGCGCCTCGTCGCTGAAACCGCCCGCGCGCAGGTCGGCTATGCGCCGGATATGCATCTGGTGTGACCCGGTGGCACCGAGATATCCGAGTTCCGGGAGCCGCAGGGCCACAGTGAGCAGCGGAATCTCGAAGGCGGGATCATGTGAGACGACGATAACGGCTGTGCGGCTATCGATCTCACCGGCTGCGGACAGTGCGTTGAGGTAGCGGTGTGGCCAGTCGACCACGACTTCGGCGCTGGGAAATAATTCCGGCTTGGCGAGATGCTGGTGCGCGTCACAGACTGTCACCCGGTAGCCGATCAGGTCTGCTTGTACCGTGAGCGCGGCGGAGAAAGAGTTGGCACCGAAGATGATCAGTCGCGGCGGCGGCGCGAACGAGGCGACGAAAACGTCCGAATCCGGTAGCTCCACTAGTTCGGTAGCGTGTTTCTTGTCGGTGATCAGGTGCTGGCCGATCAGCTCGGCGTCGGGGTGCCACACCACCGTGAAGACGGTGACTCTATGGTGGGCCGTGATCTCGCCGGCCACATCGGGGAATTCCGGGAAGTGGCGTTGCGAGAACGGTTCGATGAAGATATCGACCATTCCCTCCCCGCCGCCCTCCAAGCCAGTGGATATCCCGAAGCGGTAGAGGGCACGATGGCCGGTACGCGCGCTCCGGAATACTTCCTCGTAGGCGATTTCTTCCAGCCCATCCGCGGCGATCGCGCCGTAGACGCTTCCGTCCGGGTCGACCAGCATCGCTGAGCCTATCGGCAGTGAAGCGGATCCCACGGTGCGTACTATGGTGGCCAGCCCGCCGGTCCGTCCGGAGTGCCATACTCGCAAGAGGTCATCGACGATGTCCCGCATCAGTCAGCTCCGATCACCGTGCGGCTGTGGCCGGGAAGTCGCGATCCAGACCCGTCGCCAGATCATCGCATGTGACGCACACCATGTCTGATTTATCGCGCAAATATGTCCGAGCCCCGGAATCGCCCGTAGCGACTGCGCAGACTGCGTTCCAATGCGCGGATGCGAGTGCGACGGGATGCCCTGGTGTGTTGTGGAACACAGCACGTGCCAGGCCGCTGGGTGCCGCGAATGCGGCGGTCAGCACGCGGACGACCACCTCGGCGCTGATGTCGGGGGTGTCCACCGGCATGATCGCGGCGTAACGTGCGGGCGTGCGCGCCACTGCGCTGAGTCCGGTTCGCAACGTGGCGCTGAGTCCGGTGGCCCAGTCTGCTGCCCATACATGCTGGGTTCCCGGCGGCAGATCGACGAGGTATGGCGACGGTCCGGTCGCGCCGAGTACGGCGACCACCGGATCGCAACCACCGCCGGACAGCGCCCGCACCGCCGCGCGTAGCCATGCACCCCCTTCGGCGAGTGCTTTAGGTCGCCCATACCGCGTTCCCGCGCCCGCAGCGAGCACAATGCCCGCACAGGGTGCCGCGGCCGGTCGAGCGGGGACAGCCATAGTGTCACGTTAGTACCGCTCGGTCTGTTCTGCAGGATGCATTGTCGGCGTCGGAGAATATTCCGGAGGAGGCTGACCAACAGTCGACGAGTTCCTGACCGCCGAGGCTTTCCCTACCCCGTTGCACCGGCTGCGGTCCCGCTGTGGCTGGGCGGCGACGGCGCGCGGGGTATCGACCGTGCCACATAGCAGCGGTCGGGGTTGCCGCTCAAGTCGTGATCCCGAATACGTCGGTGGGACTGGTGGTGATCACGGTGGGGGTGGCAGTGCCGGTGATCGGCGCCGACAGCACCTGATCGGAGCCTGCGGCAGTAATGAACAGGGTGCTTCCGGAGGCAGTGATGTCCAAAGGGCTCGCCAGACCGGTCACCAGGGGGGTCGGTGTGCCTCCGGTGACCGGCACCGTCGACACCCGGCCTGCCACGAATTCGCAGAGATAGAGGAGGCTACCGACTCGGACGAGACCCGCGGGAAAGCTCAGGCCGGTCGCCAGCGGGGTCGGGGTGCTTCCGGATTGCAGCACCGAATACACATTGCCAGGAGCGTTATCGGTGAAGAACAACAGGCCACCGTAGGTGTATGGCAGGGAGTTGCTGGTGCCGTCCACGGAGGTGACGGTGATGTCGACGGTGTCGGTGCCTGGTGGGGCGATGGCGTTGATCTGGGTGTCGGAGACGATGGTGAAGGTGGTCGCGGTCGCCCCGAATCGTACGGTCAAGGGGCCGGTGAACCCGCTGCCGAAGATCGCCACCGTGTTGCCGCCGGATTCGGGACCGGAGATCGGGTCGAGCGCGGTGAGTACCGGCGCCGCCAGGAGGGCCGCCGAGACCGACGCAACTCCGGATTGGGTCGGCACCCCATCGGTAATCCCGAAGACGCCGGTGGGGCTGGTGGCGACCACGGTGGGGGTGGTGGTGCCGGTGATCGGCGCCGCCACCACCTGACTGGTGCCCAAGTTGGTGATGAACAGGGTGCTACCGGAGATGGTGATATCAATAGGGGCCGACAGGCCGGTCACCAGAGGGGTCGGCGTGCCGCCGCCTACTGGCACCGTCGACACCTGGCCTGCCCCGAACTCGCAGAGATAGAGGAGGCTACCGACTCGGACGAGACCCGCGGGAAAGCTCAGGCCGGTCGCCAGCGGGGTCGGGATGCCCCCGGTTCGCGGCACCGAATACACATTGCCAGGGTTGCTGCCATCGGTGAAGAACAGCAAGCCGGTGCCGCCGTAAGTGTAGGGCAGCGGATTGCTGGTGCCGTTCAGCAGTGCGGCGACGGTGACCTCGACGGTGCCGGTGCCTGGTGGGGCGATGGCATCGATCTGGGTGTCGGAGACGATGGTGAAGGTGGTCGCGGTCGCCCCGAACCGCACGGTCAGCGGCCCGGCGCCGGTGAACCCGCTGCCGAAGATCTGTACCGTGTTGCCGCCGGAGGTGGGACCGAAGCTGGGGACGAGCGAGGTGAGCACAGGCGCCATCGGAAGCCTCCGAACGTGGGAAGAGGTTGTTCTGCAATGGATGTCGAGGCAGACGCACCACCGCTTTGTCCAGTAACCCACTGGCGGTGGCGATTTCGCAACGAATTCTTGGTGGCGGTTCCGCAACGTTTCCAGGTCCGGTTCTCCGCTCGGCCCCGGATCTTCGACCGGCCGGTCCAAAAGTTGACAGTGGTTGTCCGACAGCGGGTATCGGGGACTGGATCGTGTACCCAGATAGCCAGCGAGGAATCAAAAGCCTTACTGGCCAGAGGGTTTCGACATCAGTAGCGAAACCGCCTGCGGCTATCTACGAGCCGACATCTCCTCCGCGACTTTTCACCTCACCGGACCTCTGAGCGAACTGACGGCGCGCATACGCTCGGCAACGGGGACGAACTGGTTGACGGTGGTGTGCCCGCAGCGGGACACCAGGTTCTTCGCGAGATTGTTCAACACAATATCGACGAGCAGGCTTGTAAGGGTGAATGCGATTTATGCTGCTTTGGTGGCAGACCGCGCGGTCGTATTCGATGCTGGTCTGATGACAGATCAGCTATCGGGGCTCGCGGTGTTCGACGGACTACCGAGCGCTGCGGCATATGCGGCAGTGCTCGACTGTTGCTCGTCGCCGGGTTTCGCGCGCGAGCTGATCGCAGGCCGTCCTTACGGGAGGATCGCAGCGCTGCTGGACGCTGCCGACGCGATATTGGCACGGCAACCGGAGTCCGAACTCGAACTGGCTCTTGCAGGACATCCCCGGATCGGAGACCGGCCGGGTTCTGCTGCGTCAGCGCGAGAGCAAGCCGGGGTAGCCTCGGCTGTGGAGCCGGTCCGCGCAGCGCTCGACGCGGGTAATCGGGCCTACGAGCAGCAGTTCGGGCGGATCTATCTGGTGTGCGCGACCGGTAAGTCGGCCGAGGAGCTGCTCGAGCTGCTCACCGCCCGGCTACGCAATGATATCGAGACCGAGAGGCGAGTCGTACGGACGGAACTGGCCAAGATCAACCGCATCCGGCTGCGTGCACTGCTGGGAGACCCGGCGTGAGCACGCTGAGCACCCATGTGCTGGACGCGGTGCGCGGAGCGCCCGCCGTCGGCATTTCCGTGACGCTGTATCGGCAAGCCAGGCGACTCGGCTCGGGTGAAACCGATACCGATGGCCGGATCGGGGTACTGGGCGAAGCGCTCGAACCTGGAACCTATCGATTGGTGTTCGACACCGGTGGTTATTTCGCACGCTTCGAGGTCGACACCTTCTATCCAGAGGTCGCTGTCACGTTCGCCATCACTGAACAGCGGCATCACCATGTCCCGTTGTTGTTGTCGCCGTTCGCCTACTCCACTTATCGAGGGAGCTGACCCGACTATGGAACTGTCCGGCCCGATCGTTCTTTCGGATTGCCGATACGGCAAGGCCGAGAACCGCATCGTCCGGATCTATCGGGGGGCGGCGCGACACGAGATTCGTGATCTGAACGTCTCCACGGTGTTGCGTGGTGATTTCGGCAACGCCTACACCATGGGTGATCAGGCCAACGTGCTGCCCACCGACACGCAGAAACAGACCGCCTACGCTTTTGCCAAAGAGCCACTGCTACGCACGATCGAGGACTACGGGTTGGCGCTGGCCGACCATTTCGTCACCACGATCGAGCCGGTGAGCAGTGCGCGGGTCGAGATCGACGAGTACGCCTGGCAGCGGGTCATGGTCGATGGCGTGGAGCACGACCACACCTGGGTGAGCCAGGGCGCCGAGGTGCGCACCGCGGCGATCACCATGGCCGGCGCAGGTGCCCAACGGCAGGCCTGGGTCATCGGCGGAGTCAAGGACCTGACCATCCTCAAGTCGACCGGTTCGGAGTTCGCCGACTTCTTGACTGATGATTTCACCGTGCTCGCGCCGACCCATGATCGGATGCTGGCCACCTCGTTGGTCGCGCAGTGGCGCTTCGCTTCTACCGAGGGCATCGCCTGGGACGAGGTCTATACCGGAGTGCGAGCACGGTTGGTGGAGACCTTCGCGACCCTGTACTCCAAGGCACTGCAGCAGACGCTGTTCGAGATGGGTAAGGCCGCGCTGGAGGCCTATCCGGTGCTGGCCGAAATCCGGCTCGCGGCGCCGAACAAGCACCACTTCGACTACGACCTGGCTCGGTTCGGCATCGAGAATCGTGGCGAGGTCTACCATGTCGACGATCGTCCCTACGGCTTGATCCACGCCACTGTGGCCCGTGTCGACGCACCGGAAGCAGGCCCGGCGTGGAACAGGTAACAGTTGTCGAGGGCTGTGCTGTCGCGACCGTCGATAGCCGCGGCACAGAGTATGCGAACGGCTACGTTGTTGTCCGCGACAATCGGATCGACGCGGTCGGCGCGGGCGACTCCCCGAAACCACGCGCGGGGATCGACCGCGTCAACCGTATCGACGGAAGTGGCTGCCTGCTCACCCCCGGATTGGTGAACACCCACCATCATCTCTACCAGTGGATAACCCGGGGTCTGGCTGCGGACAATACGCTGTTCGAGTGGCTTGCCACGCTGTACCCCATCTGGGCTGGTATCGATGAAGACGCGGTGCGGGTCGCGGCCACCGGTGCGCTCGCCGCACTCGCGCGCACCGGCTGCACCACCACCACAGATCATCACTATGTGTTCCCACGCGAGGGAGGTGACCTACTCGGCGCCGAGATCACCGCGGCGGCCGAGGTGGGCTTGCGGTTCCATCCCTGCCGAGGCTCGATGGACTTGGGAGAGAGCGCAGGCGGACTGCCGCCCGATCATGTAGTGGAGAGTCTCGACACCATCCTCACCGCGAGTGCCGAGGCTGTCGCGCGCTGGCATGATCCATCGTTCTGTTCGATGGTGCGGATCGCGCTGGCACCGTGTTCGCCGTTCTCGGTGACGCCGGAACTGTTGCGAGAGTCAGCGGCGCTGGCGCGCGATATCGGGGTCCGCTTGCATACTCACCTCGCCGAGACCATCGATGAACAAGACTACTGTGTACAGTCCTTCGGCTGTACGCCAGCGCAGTACATGGAGCGGCACGGTTGGCTCGGTCCAGACGTCTGGTACGCGCATGCCGTGCACCTCGACGACGGTGCGATCGGCACTATGGCAGGCACCGGCACTGGTGTGGCGCATTGCCCCACCTCGAATGCGCGGCTGGGGGCGGGCGTCGCGCGGGTCGCCGACCTGGTGCGTGCGGGTGTTCCAGTCGGACTCGGCGTCGATGGGGCGGCGAGCAACGAGGCGAGTTCCATGATCGAGGAGCCGCGTAACGCGCTGCTATGGGCGCGCAACCGGGGCGGGCCCCACGCGATGACGGTGCGTACCGCGTTGGAGCTGGCCACTATCGGCGGTGCACGGGTGCTCGGCCGCGCTGCTGAGATCGGTTCGATCGAAGTGGGCAAACTGGCGGATCTGGCGCTGTGGCGCCTGGACACGGCCGCGCACTCCGGGATCGAGGATCCGGTGGTCGCGCTGATACTCGGCTCAGCACCACCACTGGCCGCGCTGCTGGTGAACGGGCGCGAAGTGGTACGCGCCGGCGAGGTGCGCACGGTCGCCATGGATATGGTCGCCACCGAGGTAGCACGGGCGCAGGCGGCGTTGCGTGCGAAGGCCGGATGAGCGCGGCAGCCATGCGGAGCTAGGTGAAGTATCGAGCTTGTTCGAGCAGGGTGCGGGATACTTGAGCGGTGTCGGCTCGGTTGCCCCGGCGGACCGATGGGAGCGCGGCATAGCGGCGACCAACTGGTTCTACCGGGACAGGACTCAGGAACGAGGTGGCAGGTGGACCTGGACACGATCCGCGAGATAGTGGTCGCTCGGGAGCGGGCGGACCTCGGGTCGCTCGATTCATCGACCGCGGTGCTGTCCGGGGGGACATTTTTGTTCTCCGAGCCGCAGGATCAGCTGGTACGTCTGGTCGACATCACGGGTATGGGCTGGCCGGCGTTCCAGGCGGTGGACGATGGACTGGAGATCGCCGCGACGTGTACCTTGGCCGAATTTGCCGGAGCGAAGCGCGGCCATGAGCTGGGGGTATCGGTATTGCGCGAGCTGTGGCCAGGGACCGCGCTGTTCGCACCGTCCTGCCGGGCGTTGCTGGCTTCGCACAAGATCTGGCGCACCGCTACTGTCGGGGGAAATATCTGCCTCGCGTTACCTGCGGGCGCGGTGCTCGGCGCGTTGGTCGCGCTCGATGGGGTAGCGCTGGTGTGGGCGGCGGACGGGAGTGACCGGGTCATCGGATTACGAGACTTCGTTCTCGGTCCGGGACAGACTGTGCTGCGGCCGGGGGAAGTGTTGCGCTCAATTCGCCTGCCGCGGACGAGTCTGCTGGCGCACACGAGTTTCCGGAAGATCGCACTCGCTCCGCTCGGCCGTTCCGGTGCCGTGGTGATGGGGCGAAGAGAACCGGATGGACGCAGCGCGATCACCATTACCGCCGCCACGAGAACACCGGTCGTCATGGACTTCGCCATGCCACCCGGCGACCTCGAGACACAACGCGCTCTCGATGCTGTCGATACGGATTGCTGGTTCGTCGACCCACACGGTTCAACGGAGTGGCGGCAGCATGTCGCAGGGTTGCTCGCCCGCGAGGTCGCCGGAGAACTGCGGGAGGCATGATGCAATTCGAAGTGGACGGTGCCTGTGTCGAGATCGACATACGGCCAGGGCAGTGCCTGCGCACCGCATTGCGGGAAAGCGGCCACCTGGCAGTGAAGAAAGGGTGCGACACGGGTGATTGTGGGGCCTGTTCGGTGTTGATCGACGGAACAACAGTGCACTCCTGTGTATTTCCCGCCTATCGTGTCGCCGGGCGGTTGGTCACCACGGCCGCCGGTCTGGGGACGCCAGAGCATCCACATCCGGTACAGCGCCGGTTTGTCGACCATGCGGGGTTCCAATGCGGTTTTTGCACTGCGGGCATGGTCGTCACTGCCGCAGGACTCGGTTGCGGTGTAGCGGGACAGCACAGGACCGAGTCAGAACTCGCTGAATTGATGAAGGGAAACCTGTGTCGTTGTACAGGCTACTGGGCGATCCGGGCGGCGCTGGGGGAGCAGATCACCCAGACCGAGCTCACCGCTGGGGCGTCGGATCACACCGTAACCAGTGCTGGGGGCGCTGGCGCCGGGGTCGGCGCCCCCGCTGGTCTACGCATCGTCACCGGCAGGGAGCCGTTCACTCTCGATTTGCCCGCTAGCGCCGATGCGGGGGTGCCCATCGCCGAGGCCGGGCTGGGCACTGGCGAGGACGCGATCGGGCCGCCGACCGCGCCACTGCACCTCGTGGTGCTGCGGAGTCCGCATCCACATGCGCGAATCCGATCGATCGACACTGCGGCCGCCGAGGCACTGCCAGGGGTACATGCGGTGCTCACCTATGCGGACGCTCCGGAGACAGCGTTCTCGACGGCACGGCACGAGCTGCGGACCGACGATCCCGATGATACTTACGTACTCGACCGGACTGTCCGATTCGTCGGGCAGCGGGTGGCCGCGGTGGTGGCCGAGAGCGTTGCGGCCGCCCGCGCGGCCGCCCGGCTGCTGTCTGTCGATTACGAGATCCTGCCCTCGGTGTTCGAACCGGAAGAGGCGCTGCGGGTTGGTGCGCCGAAACTACATGGGGATAAACCGGATTCGGCTCGAATTGCCGATCCCGGTCGCAACTTGATCGCAGAACTGCACGGCGAGGTGGGCGACGTGGCGGCGGGGCTGGACGCGGCGGCCCAGGTGGTCCGTGGGGTGTGGCATACACCGCGAGGGCAGCATGTGCACCTGGAGACGCACGGTGGAGTCGGATGGCTGGACGAAGCGGGCAGGCTCGTTATCCGGTGCAGCACTCAGGTTCCGTATCTGGTGCGCGACGAGCTGTGCCACATTTTCGGATTGCAGCCCGAGCGGGTGCGGGTATTCGCGGCCCGAGTCGGAGGCGGATTCGGCGCGAAACAGGAGCTGCTGGTCGAGGACCTGATCACGTTGGCGGTCTTGCGGACCGGTAGGCCGGTGCAGTACGAGTTCACACGCTCGGATGAGTTCATCGCGGCGACGTCCCGTCATCCGATGCGGATCGCCGTGACGGCGGGCGCCGACGCGCATGGTGTGCTGACCGCGTTGGCTGTTGAGGTGCTCTCCGACGCGGGAGCCTACGGCAACCACAGTGCGGGCGTGTTGTTCCACAGCGTCGCCGAGACGATGGAGCTCTATCGCTGCGCCAACAAGCGAGTCAGCGCGCAAGCGGTGTACACCAACAACCTTCCTTCCGGAGCGTTCCGCGGCTACGGCCTCGGGCAAGTGCTTTTCGGCGTGGAATCGGCGCTGGACGATCTCGCACGCGAGATCGGCGTGGACCCGTTCGAATTCCGGCGCCGCAATGTCGTGGTGCCAGGTGATCTGTTCGTCGGTGCCAAAGTGCACGATGACGACTTGATTTTCGGCAGTTATGGTTTGGACCAGTGCCTCGACCTCACCGAGCGGATACTGCTGCGCGGCAACGATGTGCGCCCGCCCGGACCGGAGTGGCGAGTCGGCACCGGTATGGCGGCTGCGATGAAGGCGACCATCCCACCGCGCGGACACCGGTCGGCGGCGACGGCGTCACTATTGTCCGACGGACGCTACGAGATACGAGTAGGCACCGCGGAATTCGGTAATGGTGCCACAACGTCGCACGTACAGCTCGCGGCCACCGCACTGGACACCGATGTATCCCGCGTGGTGATCCGCCATGCCGACACCGACTCGGCAGGGCACGACACCGGCACATTCGGTTCCACTGGTGTCGTGGTCGCGGGCAATGCGGTCTATGCGGCCGCATGCGCCCTGCGCGATCTCCTGCTGGCCAGAGCGGCGGAACTGTCGGGAGTTCCGGAGCGGGCCTGCGCACTGCAGGAGGATGGCGTGCGCTGCGGCACCCGGTTGCTCAGCGCGACCGAGTTGTTGGCAGGCGGTGATCTCATCGCGCACGGTGAGCATGGGGGCAGTCCTAGATCGGTGTGTTTCAATGTGCATGCCTTCCGTGTTGCCGTGCATCCCGACACTGGTACGGTCCGTATCCTGCAGTCGGTCCAGGTCGTCGACGCGGGTACGATGCTCAACCCGGTGCAGTGCCTCGGGCAGGTGGAAGGCGGTATCGCACAGGCGATAGGTACGGCGCTGTACGAGGACATGCGCAGCACTGGAGGTGTGGTGCTTGCTCAAAGTTTGCGTCAGTACCATGTGCCGCAATTCGCCGATATTCCGCGCACCGAGGTGCACTTCGCCGAGACTTCCGACGTACTGGGGCCGTTGGGTGCCAAGTCGTTAGGCGAGCCGCCGTACAACCCGATCGCGCCCGCGCTGGCCAATGCGATCCGTGACGCGGTCGGTGTACGCCTTTTCCGATTGCCGATGTCCGCGGACCGGATCTGGGCGGCGTTACATAAGCAGGAGGTGTGATGAGGGACTATCGTGTAGTTTCTTGCTCCACCGAACGGATTCGAGCGTCCCGCGGCAGGCTGGGGCCGCGATGATCAAGGTACCCGAGCACGTCCGCGCGCGGATCGAAGCGATGCTCGACAAGGTAGATGCAGAGCTGCGCCACCGATATCAAGAGCCGGATGACCGGGTCCAGCCGATTCACACTGTATATGTCCCGGCTGATCGGGTGGCCGAGGAAACTCCCGCCGAATGGGGGGCGGACGCGGTCGAGCTGCTCGACCGCCACCATGATCTGCTGACCGCGCTCGACCGGACCGGTGCGTTGCCCGATGTGCGCCAGCGGCTGTGCCGAGACCCGGTCCAAGATCTGCGCATCGACTTCGAGGACGGCTATGGCCTGCGCTCCGATGCTGAGGAGGACCGTGCGGCTACGGCGGCGGGTACAGTGCTCGCGACCTGGTCCCGCCGCTGTGATGGCTTGGTAGGCAGCGGAATCCGGATAAAGGGTTTGGCGAGTGGTGAGCGTCGTCGTGCGCTGCGCACCCTCGATCTGGTGTTGGAGAGTGCGGGCGGGGTACCACGCGGATTTGTCTTCACTGTTCCGAAAATTCGTTCCGCGCAGCAGGTTCCCGCGTTGGTGCAATTGTGCGCCGGATTCGAACGCGGCTATGGCATCGCTGAAGGAAGTCTGCGCTTCGAGCTGCAGATCGAGAGTCCGCAGGCGATTCTTGCGGCAGACGGCTCCGTACCGGTCGCCGCAATGCCAGTACTAGCCGAAGGGCGATGCAGTGCCATGCATTTCGGCACTTATGACTACACCGCGGCGTGTGGTGTCGCCGCGGAGGATCAGGCACTGGATCATCCGGCCGCCGACTATGCAAAGGCGGTCATGCAGATCGCGACCGCGCAGACCGGGATATGGGTGTGCGATGGCTCTACCCGGATCGTGCCGGATTCCGATGCGGAGGCCGCGCTGCGTAACCACTACCGTCTGGTCACCCGAGCGCTGCGGCGCGGCTATTACCAGGGCTGGGACATGCACCCAGGGCACTTGATCACGCGTTGGCTGGCTACGTATGACTTCTTCCGCCGAGCGATCGATGTGGCGGTGCCGCGGCTGCGCAACTATCTGGCCCGGCGTAGCGGTGACGCCATCGACGAGCCTGCCACCGCGGAAGCATTGGCCGCCACCGTGCTGCGCGGGATCGGTTGCGGTGCTCGTCCGGACACGGGTGCGCCGGAGCTGTCCGAGTCGGTCCTGCACGCACTTGTGGCGCGTGTGCCGCTTCCAGAGGCAGCGCCGTGATCGGTCATCCGCACATCGCGGTTTCCGGCGACGTGCGATTCCGGCTGTACGGGAGGTGCGATGCGCGATCAGGCTGCGGACGAAGAATTCGCCCTGCTGCCGGACCTGGCTGTCCGGCGGCTCGGCGGTTCGGTGATTTGGGCCGATGACGAATTCTTCGCGGCGAAGGAGAATTTGATCAATCCAGGACCTGCCGTGTACCAGCCTTCCAGCTTCGGGCACAGAGGCCAGAACTATGACGGCTGGGAGAGCCGCAGGCGTCGTGGACAGCCCGGCGACGACTCCGCGATCGTGCGGCTGGGCGTACCGGGCGTGATCCGTGGGATCGTGGTCGATACCGCGTGGTTCACTGGTAACTCCCCGCCCGCGGTCTCGGTATCGGTGCTGGAGCTGACGGGCTATCCGCCTGCGGTGGACATCGCCGTGCGTGATGGCTGGGTGACCCTGATCGATCGCGCACCGGTCGCCGGCGATCACCGCAATGTATTTCTCATCGAGAACGAGCAACGTTGGACACACGTGAGGTTGACCATGCATCCGGACGGCGGTGTGGCCAGGCTGCGCGTGCATGGCGAGGCGCGGCCTGATCGGCGACTGCTCGGGCTCGGACCGCTGGATCTGGCCGCGTTGGAGAACGGCGCACTGGTGCTCGACTGTTCCAATCGCTTCTACAGCTCACCCGACCAACTGCTTTACCCCGGTCCGGCCCGGTCGATGGGGGAGGGCTGGGAGACCGCTCGCCGCAGGGACGAGGGCAACGACTGGGTACGCATCCGCCTGGCCGGACCTGGTCTGATCCGGCTCGCCGAGCTGGACACTTCCTATTTTCTCGGTAACAGCCCCACTGCGGCTCGGCTCACTGGCTGCACCGACGAAGGCACCGAGGTGGAGTTGTTGCCGCGTACCGCGCTGCAACCCGATACCAGGCACCGGTTCCTGATCGCGCCGATGACCGTATCAGTGGAAGAGGTCCGTTTGGACATCTATCCCGACGGCGGGCTGGCGCGACTGCGCTTATACGGGGAGTTCGCTGTATGAACACAGACGGTCGGGATTCCTCGGCCGCAGCTCGATTCCGTGTTCGGTCGCGGCATCAAGTGGTGCGGGACACAGCAGGATTGTGAATGTGCTCACAAGGCGGAGCTGATGGGTGCGCCATCGGTGGTCGGGCACCCGATTGCTAGCAGTACGAGCGTTACGTTAAAATTGCATGTCAGGGCTACTGGCTAGTAGTTTTCGCCGGTGCAATCCAATGGCAAATTTTGCAAAATTAGCAAATAGCAGTGGAAACCTAGCTCATATTCACAATAGTGACAGGTAGACGCCACTTTCTTCATATGCGATTGTGTTGAAGTACACCCCAAGGGCCTAGCAAGCCTGCAAAGTGCCGCTTCAGCAGTTCGAGTTGCTCACAACCCGGCCGCGCGGCATGGACCGAACGAAGAAGTGGAGTCACAGATGTCGACCACCGGCACCCCGAGGACCGCCGCGGAAATCCAGAAGGATTGGGATACCAACCCTCGTTGGAAGGGCGTTACTCGTAACTACACCGCGGAGCAGGTGTCGAAGCTGCAGGGCACCGTCCTCGAAGAGGCCACCCTTGCTCGCCGCGGCTCGGAGATCCTGTGGGATCTCGTCAACAACGAGGACTACATCAACTCCCTCGGCGCCCTCACCGGCAACATGGCGGTCCAGCAGGTCCGGGCCGGCCTCAAGGCCATCTATCTGTCGGGCTGGCAGGTCGCCGGTGACGCGAACTTGTCCGGGCACACCTACCCAGACCAGTCGTTGTACCCGGCCAACTCGGTTCCGGCTGTGGTCCGTCGCATCAACAACGCGCTGCTGCGTGCCGACGAGATCGCCAAGGTCGAGGGCGACACCGCCGTGTCCAACTGGCTGGCGCCGATCGTCGCCGACGCCGAGGCCGGCTTCGGTGGCGCGCTGAACGCCTACGAGCTGCAGAAGGCCATGATCGCCGCCGGTGCCGCCGGTGTGCACTGGGAGGACCAGCTCGCTTCCGAGAAGAAGTGCGGCCACCTGGGCGGCAAGGTGCTGATCCCGACCCAGCAGCACATCCGTACCCTGACCTCCGCTCGGCTGGCTGCCGACGTCGCCGACGTCCCGTCAGTGATCATCGCCCGCACCGACGCCGAGGCCGCCACCCTGATCACCTCCGACGTGGACGAGCGTGACCGCGAGTTCCTGGATGGCACCCGCACCGCCGAAGGCTTCTACGGTGTCAAGAACGGCATCGAGCCCTGCATCGCGCGCGCCAAGGCCTACGCGCCCTACGCCGACCTGATCTGGATGGAGACCGGCACTCCGGACCTGGAACTGGCCAAGAAGTTCTCCGAGGCCGTGCGCAGCGAGTTCCCGGACCAGCTGTTGGCCTACAACTGCTCGCCGTCGTTCAACTGGAAGGCGCATCTGGACGACGCGACCATCGCGAAGTTCCAGAAGGAGCTGGGCGCGATGGGCTTCAAGTTCCAGTTCATCACCCTGGCCGGCTTCCACTCGCTCAACTACGGCATGTACGACCTGGCCTACGGCTACGCCCGTGAGGGCATGACCGCCTACGTCGACTTGCAGGAGCGCGAGTTCGCCGCCGAGGCGCGTGGCTACACCGCCACCAAGCACCAGCGCGAGGTCGGCGCGGGCTACTTCGACCTGATCGCGACCACTGTCGACCCGAACACCTCGACGGCCGCCCTCAAGGGCTCCACCGAAGAGGGGCAGTTCCACTGAGTCCGATGGCCTCGGGTGTCGGTAATCGCGGAAGCGACGAATCGGCGACTCGAGGTCGTATCCGGTGCTCGTCAGGGAAAGGGGTTCCCGACGTGAATACCGACAATCCTCTACTTCGGTAGGGGTGTACTGCCCTCCTCGCCGAACAGCCCCGGCGGGGAGGGCATCCCTCTACCTTGGACCCCTATACCTTGGACCATCGAAGGGTTCGTTCGCACCGGATCGACCCCTTCACCACAAAGCCACCCGACAGCCAGACAAACTCAGCAGGAGCGGGACGTGAGCAGCGAAAAGATCCAACGCGTCGGTGTTATCGGCGCCGGCCAGATGGGCGCCGGAATCGCGGAGGTGTGTGCCAGGGCGCACGTCGACGTACTGGTGTACGAGCAGACCAGGGAACTGGCCGCGGCGGGCCGCGCCCGTATCCTGCGCTCGCTCGATCGCGGGGTGAGTAGCGGCAAGATCACCGAGCGGGAGCGCGAACAGGCCGCCTGGCGGCTGCGGTTCACCTCCGATCTCGGTGACTTCGCCGACCGCCAGCTGGTAGTGGAGGCGGTGTTGGAGGACGAAAAAGTGAAGACGAGTATCTTCGCCGAACTCGACAAGGTCGTCACCGACCCCTCCGCCGTGCTGGCCTCCAATACGTCCTCCATTCCGATCATGAAGATCGCGGTCGCCACGGCGAATCCGGAGCGCGTGGTCGGCATGCACTTCTTCAACCCGGTTCCGGTGCTGCCGCTGGTCGAGCTGGTCACCACGCTCAAGACCAGCGAGTCGGTCGCCGCGCGGGCTGAGGTATTCGCAGGCGATGTGCTCGGCAAACAGGTCGTGCGCTCCGCCGACCGCTCCGGTTTCGTGGTCAACGCGCTGTTGGTGCCGTACCTGCTGTCGGCCATTCGCATGGTCGAATCAGGTTTCGCCACCAAAGAAGACGTCGACAAGGCGATGGTGCTCGGCTGCGCCCACCCGATGGGCCCGCTTGCGCTGACCGACCTAGTCGGTCTCGACACTGTGAAATCGATCGCCGACTCGATGTACGAGGAGTTCAAGGAGCCGCTGTACTCGGCTCCGCCGCTGCTCATGCGCATGGTCGAAGCCGGATTGCTGGGTAAGAAGACCGGCGCGGGCTTCTACCAGTACAACAACCGCTGATACGTCGCGCCTGGAATGCGGTAGTTCGCTGTTTCAGGCGATGCGTTGGATTCAGCTCGGCGCTCAGGTTGATCGGTACTCCGACAGTCTGATCTTTGCCCGCCCACCTGCCGGGCACGAGAATCCATCTATAAGAATGTTGTGGTAGGTGCCTCTACCCTCCCGGTCTCGTCGGGTACGAGTCTCGTCCATTCGACCGCGAGCCTTCGAGGGATGGCGAACACGCGGTGCCGTAGGCACCGCAAAACCAACACAGCAAGGGAGTATCCCGCTCATGGTGAACGTGACCGACGGCTATGGGTCGAGCATCCTGGGTTATCCCAGGATCGGGCCGCACCGCGAGCTCAAGCGGTCCCTGGAAGCCTACTGGCGCGGGACGATAGAGCGTGAAGAACTACTGGCGGTCGGCCGTGAGATTCAGGAGAACCAGTTCAGCGAGCTGGCCGCCACCGGTCTGACCCAGGTGCCGGGTAATACTTTCTCGTTCTATGACCACGTGCTGGACAATGCGCTGTTGTTCGGTGCTGTGCCTAAGCGGTTCCGGCCATACCGAGACGGAATGCACCCGCTGGATTTCTACTTCCTGATGGCGCGCGGTAGGCCGGACCTGCCGCCGCTGGAGCTGGTCCGGTACTTCGGCACGAACTACCACTACCGCCAGCCGGAGCTGGCCACCGACACCGAGTTCTCGCTGCACCCCGAGGCCCTGCTCGACGAATTCGATCGGGCGAAGGCACGTGATATCGAACTGAGGCCGGTGGTGTTGGGACCGGTATCGTTGTTGCTGCTGTCCAAGTCGGGGCATGTGCCCGGTGAGTCCGGCGGCTTCGACACGCTGAGTCTGCTGGACAAGCTGCTGCCGGTTTACGAGGAGCTGTTCGAAGTCCTCGCCAAGCGCGGCTCCACGTGTGTGCAGTTGGACGAACCCATGTTCACCAGCGAGCGCACAGCGCAGGAGCTGGCCGCGTTCGAGGCCGCCTATCACCGGTTGGCCAAGGCACCGCTGCGTCCGCGCATCCTGGTCACTGGCCAGTATGGCGATTTCGGCGAGGCACTGGCCATCCTCGCAGCCACCAATGTCGAGGCGATCGGCCTGGATCTGGCGAGCCATCGGATGCGGCCGGAGGATCTGGCGAAGATCCCAGGTATCCGGCGCAAGCGCTTGTACGCGGGTGTGATCAGTGGCCGCAACGTGTGGCGCGCCGACCGCTACGTGACGTTGGAGTATCTCAACGAGCTCGCCGCAGTATGCCCGGACCTGGTCGTCTCAACCGGTACCACGCTGCTGCACGTGCCCTACGACCTGCTCATCGAGTACGATATCGCAGGCCATGTCGCCGATCGACTCGCTTTCGCGAAACAGAAGGTAGGCGAAGTGGTCTCACTGGCCAAGGCGCTCACCGAGGGACCGTCGGAGAAGTGGCGCAAGCGACCGACCGAGGTGCATTTCAAGCAGAAGCACGCGGTGCGGCAACGGGTTTACGCGATCACTCCGGAGATGCGCGCGCGCGAGCCGTACGAGGAGCGCAGGCAAGCGCAGCAACGCAAGCTGAACTTGCCGCCGGTGCCCGCGACGACGCTCGGTTCCTTCCCACAGACAACGCGGATCCGCCAGGCGCGCTATGACCTCGGCCAGGGCCGATTGTCCTACGAGGAGTACCGCAAGCGGATCGAGGCCGAGATCGAGGCGACGATCCGGTTGCAGGAGGACATCGGTCTGGATGTGCTGGTGCACGGCGAGCACGAGCGCAACGACATGATTCAGTATTTCGCCGAGTTGCTCGACGGCTTCGCGACCACCCATTTCGGCTGGGTGCAGGTGTACGGGTCCCGCTGTGTGCGACCGCCGATCCTCTACGGTGATGTATCGCGACCCGCGCCGATGTCGGTGGAGTGGATCACTTATGCGCAGTCGCTCACCGATAAGCCGGTCAAAGGCATGGTTACCGGACCGGTCACTATGATTGCCCGATCGTTCGTTCGGCAGGACCAGCCGCTGCACGAAACCGCCGACCAGGTGGCATTGGCGATCCGGGACGAGGTGGTGGACCTGGAGAAGGCGGGCATCTCGATCATCCAGGTCGATGAGCCCGCGATCCGGGAGATGTTGCCGCTGCGCCCAACGGGCAGGGCGGAGTATCTGCGCTGGGCGATCGGCGCGTTCCGGCTGGCCACTTCCGGTGTGCGGGCCGAAACCCAGATCCATACGCATATCGGGTATTCCGGCCGCGCCGAGGTAGTCGAGGCGATCGAGGAACTCGACGCCGATGTCACCGCTATTGTGGCTACTCGTTCCATCGAGTGGGTGCTGCGGGCACTGGACGAAGACTGCGCCTCTGGGTATGGGCTCAGCCATGGCGTGGGACCCGGTGTGTACGAGAGCCGGTCCGCGCGCATCCCGGACATCGACGAGTTGGACGAATTGCTCACTTCGGCAGCGCAAGCGGTGACTCCGCAGCGGTTGTGGGCCAATCCGGACGGTGGCTTGAAGACTCGTCATTACTGGCAGCTCGACCCGTCGTTGCGCAATATGGTCGCCGCGGCACGCCGTATCCGCAGGCGGATCGAATCCACTGAGTAAGCCAAGGCCGGTTCAAGCTATGAAGGCAACAGCGACTGGCCGGATTCACTACACCCTGCGCAGGTCCGGATCGCTCGCCCGACCGACTCGATGAGGTAGTGCGGTTCTATATCGAAGGTCTCGGCCTGCGTGAGTCGGATCGATTCGTCGACCACGCAGGCTCTGGTCGGTCTCCCCGGTGCCGGATACCACTTGGAGTGCATCACGCATGCGGACGGCAGCCTCGGTGCCGCGCCGAAGCCGAGAATTCGCCTGTGGCTGATCAGACAGTGGCTGTCTCGGTGACCGGAACTGGTTGCGCGGCAGCCGGTTGCGACATCCGGGTGGCCATACCGATCAAACCTGCGAGCACGGCGACCACGGCTGTCACATACCACCCGAGCCGGAAGGCGTCGAGCGTCGCCTCCAGGCTTGCGGGCGAGCCGAGCACCGCGATGAGGACCGCGACGCCGATAGCTAGCCCGATTTGGCGTGCCATACTCAAAACCGCTGATCCAGTGGCGAATCGATGGGGTGGCAATCCGCTGGTTCCCGCCGCGAAGGCGGTCGGCAGCGTCAGTCCGACACCGATGCCACTGATCACCATGCCGCCCAGTAGTCCACCGACATAGTCGGGTTGCACGGTGACCGCCTGTGCCCACCACAGCATGCCCGCGCCGAAAGCGAACCCGCCTGCCGCGATGACCATCCCAGCGCCGATTCTCTCGATCAGGCGTCCCGCCAGGATCGCCACCATCGGAACTATCAGCGGGCCCGGCGCGATGGCCAGGCCGGTGCGCAATGCCGACCAGTCCCAGACATGCTGCGTCCACAACACCGCCGACAACAGCATCGCGCCGAAAGCGACATTGAACAACACCGCATTGGCGCTCATCAGTGCGAAATTGGGGGCGCGCAATAGCTCGGGGTCGACCACCGGACTGTGGTGGCGGGCAGAGGAGACGATGAACGCGACCGTCAGAATCGCCGCGGCAGCGAAGGCCAGCAGCACCCCGGACGCTGCCCAGCCCCAGTCCTCACCCTTGACCAGCCCGAATACCAGCGAGGCGATCGCGCCGACCAGCAGCGCCGCACCTGCCAGATCGGGCAGCCTGCCTGCGTCGCCCGGTGGGTCGGGCAGCATCCGCAGTCCCACGACTACGGCGACCAGTCCGATCGGAACGTTCACCAGGAACACCCAGCGCCAGTCGAATTGAACAAGAATGCCGCCGATTACCGGCCCGAGCGCCGCGCCGAGCCCGCCGAACGCAACCCACAGCCGCACCGCCATTGCACGTTGCCTCGGAGGGCTTGCTGCTAGCACAAGGCCGAGCGACGCGGGAGTCAGCAAGGCGGCACCGACAGCCTGGATCACACGGAACACTACCAACGAACCGACATCCCACGCGGCCGCGCACAATGCCGATCCGACGACGAACACCGCGAGCCCGGTCAGAAAAGTGATGCGGATGCTGCTGCGATCACCGAGCCGCCCTGCTGGTACCAATAGGGCGGCGAACACAATGGCATAAGCGTTGAGTATCCAGGACAGTTCGGAGAGCTTCGCTCCGGCGAATTCGGCGGATATATCCGGCAGGGCGACGTTGACAATGAACAAATCCAGGCTCGACAAGAGTACGCCGACCGAGATGACGGCGAGCATGCCCCGGAAGTCGGAGGCAGGCCGGATAGCCCTTCTAGCAGGGGAATTCACAATCATCTCCTTTCAGCCGAGTACGCGGCGGGTTTGCCGGGCCGAGGCGAGCAGGCGCCTGTCCTGGTTCCAGATCGAGATATCGTCCACCGACCACCCACCGCCGGTCGAAGCGTTCGTAGCCTGTACCAACACCGGCTGGTGTCCAACTGGCTCGCCGTGCAGATACATCGACTGCGCTACCGTGGGGACCGCGACAGGTGCGCGCAGCGTGGGGAATATAGCGGGAGCTAGAGCGTCGGCGAGGATGGCGAGGGTCGCCGCATCTGTCGGCAGTTCGGGAGCCAGGGTGATCCACGCGCACATCATGCGTTCGTCCGCGCCGCTGAGCGGCAGTGGTCCTGCGGCGGGTCGGATATCCAGATGAATTCCTACCGGCACGATCTCTGGTGGCATGACGAACTTCGCGCATGCTTCGGGACCAGGAACCTCCGGCGCGGGGCGGCCTGCGTAGTCGTCGACGCTTGTCGCCACTGTGCGACCGAGCGTGATGGACGCCGCGGCGACCGGGCTGCCGTCTTGGTCGGCTCGCACGTCCAGTACTGCGGTGCTGCGGCCGACGGTGCTGCCGGTCGCACGAAAAGTCAGTGACCCTTCCCTGGGGCGGCCGAGGAAGCGCAGATCTGTAGCGCGCACCGGCAGCTGTTCGGTAGCTGCTCGGCGTGCGACCTCGATGGACAGGGCGGCGATCACACCGCCGTGTGGTCCGGTCCAGCCACGCCAGGTTTGGTCGATCTGTGCTCGCCAACCATCACCGAACCTGGTCAGCCCGAATTCTTCGGCGAGCGTCCACGTAGTAAGTTGCTTCACAGAACTGACTTTAAATTAGTTGGTTTTATTAAGCAACTAAGTATGCTGGCAAGTATGCGCAGGACGAGTTTCGAGGACATGAACTGCTCCCTGGCCCAGTGCCTCGAGGTGGTCGGAGAGTGGTGGACGCTGCTGATCGTGCGCGATGCGCTGTTCGGTGTGACGCGCTTCGACGACTTCCGCGCCCGCCTCGGCATAGCGCGCAATGTGTTGACCCAGCGGCTGGCGCATCTGGTCGACCACGGCGTGCTTACCCGAGAGCCCTACCAGGACAACCCGGTGCGCTACGACTACCGGCTGACCCCGAAGGGCCGTTCACTGTGGCTGGTCGTCACGGCAATGCGGCAATGGGGTGATGAATGGGTAGCCCCGGACGGTCCCCCGGTGCGGTCACTGCACACCGGTTGCGAACACCTGATGACCGTTGAGCCGGTGTGCTCCGAATGCGGAGAGCGGGTCGGCCCCCGCGAACTGCGTATGGTTCCAGGACCCGGCGCCAAGGACTCATCGCTCATCCCGTCTCAGGGATCGCAACTCGTGGCACGGCACCAGACATGGCGTTGAGCCGCGGCGAATCGTGTAGCTGTGCGCGTGCTAGGCCATGTGACGGGCGGTGCAGGAATCGAATTCACTGTCTGTGCAGCAGCCCCATCCGATAGTCGTGTGCGATGCGATATCGGCGGGGCGATACGGCATACATACTGGTAACGCCCCATCCACCGCGCTCATCTGATAATTGTGTCGGTGGTCATGTGCATGATGTGGCACTGCACCCCTGAGGGGATCGTGTCGGGGGTATGGGTGCTCATCATTTTGTTCTTGATCGGAGGGTGGACGATGTCATTGGTGGTGCAGGTGTGGGGGCAGGGTGCGTGTTTCACACAGCCAGGGTTGTCGGCGGAGCGGGTGAGTTATCCGGTGATGACGCCGACCGCGGCGATAGGGGTGCTCAAGGCGGTGTACTGGAAGCCGGAGTTCGAGTACCGGGTGGAGCGCATCGAGGTGTTGGCCCCGGTCAAGCAGTTCACGTTGCGCCGCAACGAGACCACTGCTGTGGTGTCGTTGGCCGACGCGGTGTCCGGTCAGCGCCGGGTCGATACGGCAGCGCATCGTACGCAACGAAACACGTTGTGCCTGAAAGATGTTGCATACCGTATTCATGCGCAGCTCGATCGATCTCCGCATGCGGACAAGCCGGAGGCGGCGTACCGGGATCAATTCCGGCGCCGCGTGGATAAGGGACAGTGTTTCTCCCAGCCGTTCCTGGGGACCAGGGAGTTCCCGGCATACTTCGGCGGGCCGGACGGCAAGCCTGCGATCGGGATGTCTGCCGAGCTGGGGGTGATGCTGCACAGTATCGACTACACGGTGGTTCCGCGGCGCTCTCGCTGGTTTCAGGCGAAGCTGGTCTCCGGTGTGATGGAGGTGCCCCGGTTCGGGCTGACCGAGGAGCAGCTCTGATGCTACTGACACGATTGACCGATTTCGCTGCGGCGAATCGTGGCGGCGTGCCAGCGTTTCATCAGGATCGGGAATTTCGATGGAACCTCAACATCGACACCGACGCGGCCGGTGCGATTGTGAAGGTGGCGTTGTTACCGCTGCGGAGCCCGGACAAACCCAAGCGTGGCGTGGTGCATATGGTTCCGGATTTGACGCGGACGACGGATGCATCAGCGAAACTGGCCAGCGACGATGTGCAATATGTTTTCGGGCGTAGCGACGAGAAAGCCAAAACCGAGTGGGCGCGGCAGTGCCATGAGGCATTCGTCGACCTGGTGGGCCAGTGGGCGGATTCGGTCGACCCCGAGGATGATCGTGTGCCGCATGTGCTGCGCCGGTTTTATCGGGACGGCTGGCTGGCCGAAGTCGGAGACGCCGGGGATTTGGCAGCCAAGGACGGTGTGTTGGTTACC